>DATLUQ010000029.1 GCA_035533015.1 Gemmatimonadaceae bacterium
CCCGGACCGCGATTCGATCATCTTCACCGGCGGCAGCAGCGATGGGCAAGACATCCATGTCACCGGGGTTGGGCCGGGAACCGCCCGACTCGTGCTGAGCGATGCCAAGGGGCGCGCCATTCCCGACACCTCCATCGCCATCACCGTCGCTCCAGCCGCCGTCCATTTGCGATACGTCGGTGCGGTGGGGCCGACAGGTGGCGTCACGGTGGGATTCCGGCAGACGCTGCTCCCGGACGAGCACGTCTACATTGACGTGCCATTAGGCATTCAATATGCAGCGCCGGTCAGGCTGCACAGCTCCAACGACGCCATCATTCAGCCATCTGCCACCACCGTACACGGCATCGATTTCACCGCCGACGACGGCCATTTCGACCTGATTGGCGGCACTGAAGCCGGGACGGCGTGGATCGTGGCAGATGGTCCGGGCATCATCCCCGACAGCCTGCTGGTGACCGTGGGGCAACCGCAGCTTCAACTCGTAGGGGCGACCACGGCCGACACCAACGGATTCGGCTTCGCGCTTCGGGCGATCGACCAGGCGGGACTCCTCCGACGCACCGTCGATTCGCTACGGTTCAATCTCCGCAGCACGAACTGGAGCGTGCTGTCGGTGGACTCTGCCTCGCTCGGCTTGCCGGGCATGGCGAGCGCGACCCCCGGGCACGCGACCGTCCATTTCGCCGGCCAGGGCACCGCGGCGGTTCAGATCAAGGATACGCGAACGGTGCCGTACGGCTACCAGCCCGCGGCCACGCGGCTCATCACGGTGGACGCGTCGCACCATCCGCTCACGGAGCTATTGCTCGACTCGCTCCCGCCGGTGAAACCCGGCGGGAGGTGACGGGACCTTCTGGGCGAGCACGCACGCGCGGCATTCGCGGCGTCTTACCGCTTACCGCCTTCTTTGAGGCACCGCCGGCATCTCGCCCTTCGAGAACCTCGGCAACATCTCATCCCGATTCGCCAACCCAAGCACCACGGCCGCGGTGAGGACTGCATTGTGCATGACGTCCTCCGGCACGATCCGCTCGTAGGTATCAAGGTCCGTATGCCACGTCGTGCTGTTGTACTCGATGCCGTCCTGCTGCGTGCCGATGCCGGGCAGGCCCGCCACCGCGAACGCACCGTCGTCGCTGCCACCCTCCACAGGCGCCGTCGACGCCGCGGCGCCGAACACGCCCCAGTCCTCGAACGGCTTCAGGTACTGCGCGAGGATCGTCGCTTCCGGCGGTCCGAAAATGCTCGCGCCGCGCACCCTGCCGGTGCCGTCGTCGATGTTCCAGTAGGCGTCGAGCTTGTTGAAATCCCTGGTGGGCTCTTCGGCGCTCCCGAAAGGCTGCTTCACGTAGGCGAACGACCCTAGCAACCCCCCTTCCGCACCGCTCCACAGGGCCACGCGGATGGTGCGCCGCGGCTTGGCGCCTACGGCCTCCAGAATGCGCGCGGCTTCCATCATGATCGCGCACCCGATGGCGTTGTCGGTGGCGCCGGTGGCGCTGGTCCACGAATCCAGGTGCCCGCCGAGCATCACGACCTCGTCGGCCTTGTCGGTGCCCGGGATCTCGGCCACGGTCACGTAGCTCGTCTTGCCGTCGGGGAAATACTGGTTCGAGACGTTGAACTCCACGCTCACCGGCGTGCCGTCCGCCATCAGCCGGTAGATGCGCCCGGCGTCGTCGTTGCGCAGAATCACGGCCGGGGGCTGCGGCGTGGTGTCGTCGTAGATCTGCCCGGGCCCGTTCTGGGCCACGATCACCCCGGGAATGCGCCCGCCCCCTGCGAGTTGAGCCGCGGCGCGGGCATATGCGTCTTCAGAAACTCGTTCACGCGCATGGTCACGTCGCGCGCCGAGAGATGGCCCTCCGGCGGAGGAGCACCACGGCCGCGCCCGAAGCCGCGCCCACCGCGCGCCGGCGCGTTCGGGTCCCGCGGCGCGTGGCGCTCGCGCACCTGATCGTCGGGCGTGCGCAGCGACCGCGGGTTGAAGTTCACCGGCACCTCGGCCGGACGGCCCACCATCACGATGCCACCGGTCACCTTGCTCGCCATCGACGCGAGATAGCTGTCCAGCTCCGTCGGCGTGGGCGTCTCCGGTGGGTCGAGGAGCACCACGTTGCCGCGCACGGTCCCCTTGGTGGAGGGCGACCAGCGCACCGCCTCGAACTTGAGGTTCGCCGTGACGGGTGACGTGATGTAGCCGCTCGCCTTGCCGGGCATCCACCCCACGCCGCGCCAGATGAACGGTTCCAGGAGGGATAGGAATTTGAATCCCCGTATGACCTGACGGGCGAGCGGCGCGGGCCAGCCGTCAGGTGCGGTCCGGCGGTGTCGCGGCTGGTCCCGCGTATGGCGAGGGCTGTTGCGACGGCCGGCCTGGGGCAGCCGGGCCTCGTGAAGCGGCCGCCGCGGGCGTCGCGCCCGCCGACGGGCATCGCACAAGCCCCTGGCCCGCCGGCGGGTACGCGATCAGGACGAGCCGCGGGAAGCGCGCCGCGCCGTCGGGGGCGCGGGCCGATCGTCGGGTGGGGACCCCCGCGCGGCTTCGCGGGCGCGGCGCAGGTGCGCCAGGATCCGATCGATCACCGCGCCCTCGGTAATGAAGGCGAGGATGTGCATCGCGCCGCCGCAGGCCGGACAGGCGAGCGGGTCCACTTCTTAATGGATGCGTCGCAGGAGCTCGGCCCAGCGCCGCCGCGCCTCCCGGAGCGGCAGCACGTCCTGCTCCGCCACCGCGACGGGCGCGGGCACGCCGGCTCCGGCGCTCGCCTTGCGCCGAGTGCTACGGGGCCGGTTGGCGTACCAGCCGTAGTAGCGCGTCATCACCTGGTGCTTGTTCGGGATGTGCGTGACGCGGGGCCGGGGTCCCTGAAAAGTGGTCCAGCCGGGGTCACGTTCTGACAGCGAGCTGAGACGAGGCCAGACGCTCGGGAGAGAGGAGGCCAGGGCTGCGGATCAACCGATGCACCGAAGCCCCAATCGTGGCCGCCCGGCGTGTGGCCAGATCCGTGACAAGAGCCATTGTCACGAACGGGTGCTCGTGACAAGGGTGAACGACACGACGTGCAGCCATTTCCCCTATGAAGATCACGCCGATCCCGTCATAACCACGTTTCGTGGCCCGTAGTTCGAGGGGTACAACGACGCCTCGTGGAGCTGCCACAGCGAGCTGACCCTCGCCCGTCGACTCGGCTCATTACCGCTGTTCGGCGTGGGCCGGACGTTCACGGCTTTCCGTGCAGGGCGGAGCCGCTCGGCCGCCGGCGGCGGGTTCACTTAACCCGACCGCCGCGCGGAGCGTGAGCACCATCTGCGGATTGCTTGCCAGCCCCGACGCGCTGAATCCGCTGGAGTCGGAACACCGCGTGCGGGTGTCCGCCATGCAGAGCATGGGGTTCGGAACCGATGGCCAATGGTCAACCACGTGGCCCTGGGAAGCCAACGCGCATCCCGTCCAGCCCCGGCTGTCTAACAGGACGCGGGCGACCGTGGGCTTGGGAATGCTCGCGACGCTTAGTGTCGATCCCGCGGTGCTCCGGTCGACCTACGGATCGCAGACACCCGCGGGGTTCATGGTCTTCCTGCGACTCCGTCCGCTTGCGCCAGGCTTGCGGGGAATGCAGGGGATGGGCGGCATGCCCGCCATGATCGGGGCGGGCCGTGACCGTTAGCCCGTCGTGAACGTGAACACCATGCCGTAGGTGCTGCTCCCGGGGGTCTGCCAACCCGACCCCATCTCGCCACCGCCCATCATGCCGCCGCTGCCCATCATCTGGCCGGTGGCCGCCTGCCCACCAAATTGCGTGCAGGTGCTCAGGTCCACCGCGTCTCCGCGATCGTCCATCATGTCACCTCCCATGTGGAGCGCGTAGGTCGTGTGGGCTTTGAGCGGAGTACTTGGCATGAAGGTCAGTTTCATCGAATCGGTGGACCACGTCGCCGTGCCACTCACGATTGCACCGGTGACCGTCCCTTCATGAAGGGAGACGTATATCTGTGCGCCGGCGCGCATGGCATGCGAGAACGAGACGACGATCGGAGCGGCGGGATCGATCCCGGTCGCTCCGCCCACCGGACTGACGGCCACAACCTGCGTGCGCGATGGGTTGGTAGCCGGGGCAGTGGTGGTCGACGAACTTCCGCTGCACGCGGTCAGGGCCGTGGTGGCAGCGAGCGTGAATAGCATGGACCAAGCGGAGCGGGACACGTTCGGCCTCCTGTTATCGCGAGCGCGCTCGCAAGAGGAAACGCGCGGTTCGTAGTGTGCGTGACCGGTCAACCATGTACTGGGCATGGGCTCAAGTCTGCACCGAACCGGTGGCCACGCAGTCGGGACATCTGGCCGTCCGTGTCAGGGAAACCGCGACCAGGGCTCGACACACTCGTCCGGTAGAAGCCTCGACGACCATGTGCTGGTCCTCCCGATGATCGGTCCCCCGCCAAGTGCGGAGTTTTCAAGAAGGTCGGGAGATCCGCCCGCGTTCGACTCGGGTGATCGTCTGGACGGGATCCGGGGGAGGGGGAGGACAGATGCGCACCGTGAGAAGCTATCTCCTGCTATTTGTCACGTGTGCCTGTGGTGGGCCGACCGTGCTTCCGCCGGCCGCGCCGACGCCGCTACGGATGAGCGGTGCGGCTAATGCCGCCGACTACGCCAAGTACCTCGCCGCGGGCACCGCAGCGATCGACGGCCGGGTCTTCGTGACTACTCAGGGCGACGACGTGACGATCGGGGCTGGCCGCCTAGTCACACTCGACCCGGTGACGCGTTACACCGAGGATTGGTTCCGGCAGATCGGCGCGGACTTCTACCGCTTCGATGAAGCCCCTGCCGATTCTCTCTTCCGGCTCGCGCGACGGATCACGACCTCTGACGCACAAGGACACTTCGGACTGGCTGCGCTCCCGGCCGGAACGTATCTGGTTCGCAGTTCGGTGATGTGGAAGCCCGGTGAAGGGTTTGCCGGACCGCTCGGCGTCGTCGTTGCGGATACGCTCACCGTCGGGGACGGCGAACGCCGCAACATCCTTCTGAATGTGATCGTGATGCACGGCCCCCTGCTGACCAGCGCCATCTTGACGAAGGCGCAGATCGGAGACAGAAGGTTTGCGGTGGTTGGCCGGGTCACCGGAATCTCCTGCAGGAAGGACTTATTGACAGAACCGCCACCGGACCAGTCCGTCGCGCGAAGCCTTCTGGTTGTGAACGCCCTGGTTCTCGGTGCTGGCGCGGTCACGAACGTGATCTGCGAGAAGGGCGGCTTCAGCCTGCGCCATAACTGCTTCAGTTACATCGAATGCAGGGGCGATGCCATCCGGTGGAGTCCATGATGGATGCAAGCGAGACACCGCGGGGCAGCGGGTACCGGCGCGCCCCTGGCGAGGGCTGAGCCGAATGGCGATGATCCCTGCTGATGAATCTCCGGAAGACGGTCGCCGACTATGAGCGCTGGCTAGGCCGGCAGCTGCCCCTCATTCGCGCCGACCTCGGACTCAAGCACCGCCGGATGCGCGAAGGCGCGTTGCCGTTCCTGCGCGCGACGTACTTCCGATGGGCCCAGCTGTGGCCCGACCTCTGTCCGGAATTGAAGGATGCCCCCGCCGTGCTTGCGGTGGGCGATCTGCATGTCGAGAACTTCGGCACGTGGCGCGATGCCGAGGGACGCTTGGCGTGGGGGATCAACGACTTCGACGAAGCGTGGCGGCTACCGTACGCGAACGATCTCGTGCGCCTGGCCACGAGCGTCATGCTTGCGGGCGATGCGTCCGCGCTTCGTCTCGATCCCGGCGCCGCCGCCTCCGCCATCATCACGGGCTACCGGGAATCGCTGGTCGCCGGCGGTCGACCGCTCGTGCTCGCCGAGCATCACCCGGCTCTTCGGCGGATGGCCATCCATCGCCTGCGCGACCCGGAGGCATTCTGGCACCAGCTCGACACGTCCGCGCCGGTGCGGAGCAGACTGCCCCCGAGTGCGACAAGCGCCCTGTCCAAGCTGTGGCCGGCGCGTGAGCTACCGTGGCGCATCGTCCATCGCGTCGCCGGACTCGGCAGCCTTGGCCGGCAACGATTCGTCGCGCTGGCCGAATGGAACGGGGGGCGCATTGCTCGCGAGGCCAAGGGGCTCACGGTGTCGGCGGGCGAATGGGCGGCGGGCCGACGCGAGCGGGATACGCCGCTCTACCGAGAAATCCTCGCCGGCGCGGTCCGTTGCGCCGATCCATTCGTGGCGGTACGCAAGCGGTGGCTCGTGCGCCGGCTCGCGCCGGACTGCTCCCGTATCGAGTTGGCGAGTCTCCCACGCGGCCGCGACGAGCGGCGCCTGCTGCATGCCATGGGCTGGGAAACGGCCAACGTGCACCTGGGAAGCATCCGCGCGCATCGCATCCTCTCCGATCTCGACCGACGGCCCCACGATTGGCTCGTGCGGGCCGCGGATACGATGAGTGCCGCCGTGAAGAAAGACTTCTCCACCTGGCGCCGGGAGACAGCCGCGGGCTTCTGACGGATTGCCGAAGCGTACGACGAGTTCCAGATTGTGCCGCACGCCGATGGCACCTCCGACCTGCACCTGATCCGGATTCCTGGGTATTATCGGGACCCTGGGCCGGCGCGCGTGTTCTCGATGCGCCTGACTCTTCGCAACTCACAACGACCGCCCGGCACAGCCACCCGTGTACTGGATCAGTAAGCTCCTCCATCGCCTCTCCCGCACGAAGCGCCGCTGGGCCATCCTGCTCGCGGTCGTAGGCCCAGGGATCATCACCATGGTGGCCGACAACGACGCCGGCGGAATCTCCACGTATACCCAGACGGGAGCGCTGACCGGCTTCAACATGCTCTGGGCGTTCATCATCCTCGTCCCCATGGCGTACTACGTACAGGAGATGACGGTGCGTCTTGGCGCCGTTACCAAGCGCGGGCACGCCGAAGCGATCTTCGACGCCTTCGGCCCCGTCTGGGGATGGTTTTCGGTGTTCGACCTGGTCGTCATCAACTGGCTGACCCTGGTCACGGAGTACATCGGCATGACGCAGGCCATGCGCCTATTCAATGTGCCCGAATGGGTCACCTTTGTCGGCGTGACAGGCCTGTTGCTGGCGATCGTGATCACGGGCAAGTACTGGACGTTCGAGAAGATCACCCTGTTCTTCTGTCTCTTCAATTTCGTGTACATCCCGGCGGCGATCTGGGCCATGCACACCGGGAACGTGAACGAGGGCTGGCTGCAGGTGGGGCGGGGGTTCTACGCGCCGCGGTTCCTGCTCAGCCCCCGGTTCGACGCGGCCGCTCTGCTCACGCTGGTCATGGCGAACATCGGCACTACCATCACGCCCTGGCAGATCTTTTTTCAACAATCGGCCGTGGTGGACAAAGGGATGGATGTGAAAGACATCCGGTACGGCAAGATCGACACGTTCGTCGGCGCGCTCGTGACCTGCGTCGTCGCCGCGTTCATCATCATCGCCGCGGCCGGCGTCTTCTATTATCATCCGGGCGGGCAGCTGGCCGTCGAGTCCGCCGCGCAGGCGGCGGCCAAGATGCCGGCGGTGATGCCAGGGGCGCACCTCGGACTGTGGGCCCGGACGCTGTTCGCGATCGGATTGTTCGACGCCGGTCTCCTCGGGGCATTGTGCATCTCACTGTCCACGAGCTGGGCGCTGGGGGAGGTGTTCGGCTGGGCCCACTCCCTCAACCGCAGCGTCCGCGAGGCGCCCTGGTTCTATGTGGCGTACGTGGCGATGTTGGGGTCGTCCGGCGTGGTGTCCCTGATCGCGAGTATCAAGATCCAGGACGCCATCACGATCTTCGTGCAGGTCGTCGCAGTCACGCTACTGCCGGCGGCACTCGTCTTCCTGATCCTGCTCCTGAATGACCGACCGCTCATGGGCGACTATGTGAACACCCGTTGGCAGAACATCGCCAATGGATCCATCACGGCATTCGTGATTGTCGTCTCGTCCATGTTCGGTCTGTCCGTGCTGTTCCCCAGCCTGTTCAGCGCACTCGGCAGGTGATGCAATGACGAATCCCATGACCGCTCCAACCCCGCCGGCGACCGGCCCCGACTACGACACGTATTTCTTTTCGGGGCTGCTCGGACGGCACGTGTGCGAAACCCGCGCCGAATTCCGCATCGGAAAGCTCACGGATCTCGTCTTCCGACTCAGCGAGCCGTATCCCGAAGCGGTGGGCATCTTCATCAGCCACGGCTGGGGCAACCCCACCGAGTTCATCCCGTGGGAGCGCGTCAGCCGCATCGACCGGGGCACGATCTTCGTCCTCCCGCCCGTCACCGGCGATCGGTACGCGCCGTTCGTCGACCAGCCGGGATGGATCCTCCTCAACGAGCATCTCGTGGGCAAAGAGATCTTCGACATGGAGGACCGGCGGCTGGAGATCGTGAACGACGTTCAACTCCTGAGCAGTCGGGGACGCATGATCCTCGCGCACGTGGACACGTCGTTCAACGGCTTCCTTCGCAAGTGGCGGCTGGACTGGATCGGCCGCCAGAAGGACCAACTGATCTCGTGGAAGTTCGTGCAGCCGCTTTCCATCGAAGACGCGACGTCGAGCCGCAAGGTGTCGCTCTCCCTCACCCGCTCCCAGATCCATGAAATGCCGAGTGAGGATCTCGCCGACGCCCTCGAAGAGCTGTCGGGACGCGAGCAGGAGGCGGTGTTCTCGGCGCTGGATTCGGACAAGGCGGCTGAAACGTTGCTCGAAGCCGAGCCGCGAGCCCAACGACAGCTCGTGGCCGACCTGCCTCCGGATCGCGCGCGGACGATCCTGTCCGGAATGTCGGCTGCCCAGATCGCCGACCTGCTCGAGGCCCTGCCACTGGATGATCGCCGCGACCTGATCGCGCTGCTGCCGGCCGATCGCGCCGAGCGGGCAAAGGCGATTCTCGCGCAGCACGAGCCCGCCATCGGCGAGCTCATGGCATCCACCTGCGTGGCCCTCGCGCCCGAAACCCCGGTCGCCGACGTCCTGCGCCATCTTCGCGAGTCGCGCCTGAACAGGCGGTTCCTGCACTATGTATATGTCGTGCAGCCGCCCGGCCAGGTGCTGGTCGGGGTCGCCGATCTGTTGGAACTGGTCGCTGCCGAGGTCGGAGCCACGCTCGGCGACGTGATGGCCACACCGGTGGTGTCGGCGGATCGGGACCTGCTGGAGGACGATGTGCGAAAGATGTTCGAGAAGTATCATTACCGCATGCTGCCGGTGGTGGACGCCGCCAACCGCTTGCTCGGGGTGGTCCATTCCAGGGACATGGGCGAATGATCGTGACGCCGGACTAACCTTCACGCCCGGTCAGGGAGAGAGGCCTCATGGCACGCATCGAGATGACGAGAACCGTTCGGACGGCGCTCCTCGTGCTCCGGATCTATCTATTGGGAATGCTCCTCCTCATCCTGGTGAAGTTCCTGCGACTGGGATGACCGGAGGACGCCTTCGAAGCCGCCTCGCGGTTCATGGGCGGGCGTTGGTCACCGGCGGCCTCGCACTGGGCGTCTTCGCCATCGGCTGGGCCGGGCTGCACACCGGCTTCTACCGCGACGGCCAGGTCATCGACACGCCGACCTATCAGCGGTACGGCGATGCGATCGCGAACACGCTGGTGCCGTACCGCGACTTCGGACTCGAGTATCCGCCGGCGGCGCTGCCGGTGTTCGCAATGCCGGCCGTGCTGCGGCCCATCGAGGGCGACTTGTCGAGCTACCAGCGCTGGTTCGAAGCGGAGATGTTCGTCTGCGGCGCGCTCTCACTGGTCCTCATGCTTGTGGTCCTGATCCGGCTGGACGCTGATCCGCTCCGGCTCCGCCTCGCACTCGGTCTCGCCGCCGGCGCGCCGCTCCTCATCGGTCCAGTCATTCTCTCGCGCTTCGACCTCTGGCCAGCGACGCTCACCGTGTGCGCACTGGCAGCACTTATCGTGGACCGGAACCGGCTGAGCGCCGGGGTGCTCGGCGTCGGCTTTGCCGCCAAGCTCTATCCGGCGGTGCTGCTACCCGTGGCGCTCGCGTGGGTGTGGAAGCGCCGTGGTGGGCGCGAGGCGGCCATCGACCTCGCCATCTTCGCGGCCATCGCACTCGCGTGCTTCCTGCCGTTTCTCATCATCGCGCCCCACGGGGTCTGGGACGCGCTCACACGACAGACGAACCGTCCCCTTCAGATCGAGTCGCTGGGCGCCGGCGTTCTGCTCGTCGTTCACGCCATCACCGGGTTCGCGATCACGATGCAGCCTGGGTACGGGTCACAGAACCTCGTCGGCAGCGTAGCTGACACGCTTCCCATCGTTCAGACCACCGTCCAACTCATGGCGATTGCCGGCGTCTGGATCTGGTTCGCGCGGGGCCCCGCCGAGCCCGACCGCCTGGTTCGCGCCTGGGCAGCCGCCGTGTGCGCCTTCGTCGCGTTCGGGAAGGTTCTGTCTCCACAATTCCTGATCTGGCTGATCCCGCTCATCCCGCTGGTTCGCGGCAGGCGCGGGTTCTGGGCGGGCGGACTCCTCGCCGCCTCGCTCGTGCTCACGCAGCTGTGGTTCCCGCGCCACTACTGGGACCTCGCGCTCCGCTTCGCGCCCGTGGAGTCGTGCCTGGTGCTCGCCCGGGACCTCGCCTTGGTCGCGCTCCTTGCCGTACTGGTGCTCCCGACACGGCGCAATCGATTCCGAAGCGGCCAGCGGCCAGCGGTCGTATCGTGACCTGGCGCCGGGCGGGACATCCACGCCCGCCGGACGCCGAGGCTACGGAACGACGTGAATTACCTGCCGTGCGTACACCGTTCCATTGCCGCGCCGCCCCTCCATCGTGTATTCGCCCGGCGCCGGGATCGTGAGGCGGAAGTCGTAGGTTTCGCCGATGCTCACCCGTTGGCGGGCGCGCTCCCGGCGCCGTTGCCAGACGGGAAGGTCGAAGCCGTCCTTGGCGATCGCCGTCCAGAGCGGCACCGCCCCGTTGGCCGCCGTCAACACCATCTGGTTGAACGGCGCGTCGAGCGTGATGTTCATGAGGCGGATGCGATACGGCCGGCCGGCGTGAATGGTCAGCGCGGGCGGCGACGTGCTTCCGTTCAGGATGGGATCGTCCAGCGGATCGGTGCCGGCCATGAAGATCAGGTCCGACGACGGGTCCCACGCCTGGCCCAGCGGGAGGACGATGATCGGCCCGTACAGCCCGTGGCTCTGCTGCCGCAGGTCGTTCACGTGTGTGTGGTACATGAAGCTCCCCGCGCGGGGCGGCGTCACGGTCATCTCGAACGAGTCACGGGGCATGATGAGTGGCGAGACCATCGCTCCGTCGCGACTGAGTCCCGCCACCCCGTCGTAGTAACTGTCGATCTCGAGCCCGTGCCAGTGCACCTGCGACGGTTCCAGCGCCCGGTTGATCACCGTGATGCTCGTGGGCTGTCCCACGTGGAGGATGATGGGCGGCCCGGGCCACTGGATGGCGTTGGGGGCCGGGACGTCGTTGCCGGTGGCCAGGGCGTAGCCGAACCGGCGCAGCGTGTCTCCGGGCTGCGAGTCGCTCTGGATGTAAAGCCGGAACCGCTCGCGCGGGCCCGTGTACGGCCGCCAGGTGGCCGACGGCGCGATGTCGATGCGCAGCACCAGCCCGCCCATGCCTGTCTCCGAATGATTGGCCATGCCCGGCATGCCCGTCATCTTGTGCGTGGCGAACAGCGCGTGCAGGCGCACGCTGTCGGTTTCGCGAGCGGCGCCGAGCGGCGGGTTGGGGACCACGTGCCAGTTGAGGTGGCAATGGAAGATCCAGGCGCCCGGCCGGTCGGCGTACCACGCGAGATTCATCGTCGTGCCCACGTCCATCAGTTCCGTGACGGCCATCCGCTCCTGGGCCGGCCAGTACAGGGTATCCCGATTCGCGTCGCCGCGGGCCGTGATGCGGTAGAAGAACCCGTGCAGGTGCAGCGGGTGCACGTCCGCCGTGGCGTTGATGATGCGCCACCGAACGGAGTCGCCCTGCGCGTACTTCAGGCGCTCGGTGTTGGGCCATGGCATTCCGTTGAACGTGAAGAACCCGTTGATGGCGTCGGCGGCCGTGTCGGGCGGCACCGAACGCGGCAGATACCACTGGATCACGAATACGCGATCCGGTTTCGGGGTCCCGGTGGGCGGATCTACGATCAGCGCGCCGTTGAGTTGCGCGTCCTCATACAGGCGGCCCGAGAACCCGACGCCGGTCGTGGTCCCCCAGTAGAAGTACGTGCCCTGGGCGTCCGCCGTAAACGTCACGTCCCGGGTGGCGCCGGCCGGCACGACCAGCGTGTCCGGCATCGTGGTGTGCCGCGCGGTGAGGCCGTGTACGACGAGCGTGCCGTTGGCCGTGTTGAGCACCCGGACGTGAACGCGCGCGCCTTCCTTGACCCGGATCATCGGCCCCGGAGTTTCGAGCGGCTTGCCGGTTTCACCGAAGGCGAGGATGCGAACCGCGGGCCCCTGCGGGCCATACGGGTGCCATTCGCCCTCTCGGACCTCGAGACTCACTTCGAGCATGCCGCCCTTGGTGACGCCGGCGGCGGTGCGATTCTCGTTGGCCGAAACGGCGGGCGGCGCGACTGGGCGCGGAACGGCGCTGCCTGACGTGGCAAGAGCGGCCGCGATCGCAGCCGGGACGAGCAGCATGTTCACATTCGGCATGGTATCTGGAGTCGACGGGATCCTTCGACGCGCGGCGCCGCGCAGCGGAGCACCGCGCGGTCGCCGAACACGGCCGCACCATTGCGCGTCAACGAGCGAGGTTGAGCGATATGCGGCGGTGCCCGGGGGTGAGGTGGAGGGTCAACCATACGGTTTCCAGGCGGGCCGGGCAAGGATGCATGGTTCTTGCCGGGTGATTCATGTCGCGTTGCGCCCCGCGCGCCGGCGGTTAGCTTGACGCAGCCGCGAACAGCGGCACCCCAGAAACCGAACGAGGCAGGCGAATGACAGCGGTGGCCTGGAGAGATGAGAAAAGCAGAGCGGGGATCGGGGCCGCCGTATGACGAAGATCCGAGCAGCGCTCCTCGGTCACCCGCTGGTGCGGAAGTACACGTCGTTGGTTCACGAGGACCTGTCGGCCACCTATACGCGCGATCTGCACAAGTGGCTGATCATCGCGCCGGTGATGGGAGTCGTGACCGGGCTCCTGATCACGCTTCTGGCCAAGACCATCCTCGTCTGGATGTGGCCACCGGTGCTCCGGGTGTATCTCGCACACCCGTTCGTGATGATCCCGGGGGTAGCGGCGGGCTTCATCGTGGCCGGGCTCATCATGCAGCACCTGACGCCCGATCCGGATGAGCATTCGACGGAAGAAGTGATTCGCTCGTACCACGAGCATCAGGGCGCCATCGACGTCAAGCCGTTCGTCCCCAAGCTGGTGGCGGCGATCGCCACGGTGGGCCTCGGGGGCAGCGCGGCGCTCGAAGGCCCGAGCATCTACGGTGGAGGGGCACTGGGCTCGTGGCTCTGGACCAGGCTCCGCGGGGTCGGCCTCGAACCGCGCGACCGCCGCATCATGCTCATCGCCGGTGCGGCGGCGGGCATGTCGGCGGTGTTCCGCGCGCCGCTCACCGGCATCGTGTTCGCCCTGGAAATGCCGTACAAAGACGATCTCGCCCATGAAGCGCTGTTGCCGGCGCTGATCGCGTCGGTGACGTCGTACGCCACGATGGCGGCCTTTCTCGGGGCCACGCCGCTGTTCGACTTCGCCACCGCTGCGGCGTATACGAGACGAGACCTCCTCTGGTCCGCGGTGCTCGGCCTCATCTGCGGGCTGGCGACGATGGTGTTCACGATCACCTTCCGTCGCGCGCGGGGCTTCGCCGTACGGGCGCCCGTTCCGCACTGGGTGAAGATGGCGGTGGGCGGGACGCTCACCGGAATCGTCGGCCTCGGATTCGTATCGGTATTCCACGGAGCTCTCGTGCCGATCGGGCCAAACTACGAAGCCGTGCCGCAGCTACTGCAGCAGGTGCACGGGTCGGCGCTGCTGGTGGCGTTCGGGATCGCCAAGTTGATCGCAACGCTATTCTCCCTGGGCGTGGGCGGGGTGAGCGCCGCGTTCGTGCCGCTGTTCCTTGCCGGCGGCTCGTTCGGTACCGCCTTCGCGCAGTCGGTGGTCCACAGTGCGTCGCCTGGGATCTTCGCGGCCGTGGGCATGGCGGCCTTTATCGCTGGCGGCTACAAGGCGCCGCTCACGGCGGTGATCTTCGTGGCCGAGGCGACCGGGGGGCATGCGTACATCGTTCCCGCGCTCATCGGCGCGGCAGTGGCGTACGCCGTGTCCGGCGAGTCGTCGATGTCGGGCGACCAGAAGCTGCACGAGATCGCGACCGTGGCGGGCCTGTCCAGGATCCGGGTGCGCGAGGTCATGCGGACGCAGGTGATCGCGGCATACGCCGACAGGACCCTTCGCCAATTCGCCGAGCGCATCGGTGCGCAGTACGCGCACGCCGCGTATCCGGTGTACGATGCCGACCGCGTGGTGGGCACGATCTCGATGCGCGTGCTGGGGCGCGTGAAGCCGCAGGCATGGGATGAGACACGTGTAGGGGACGTGATGGACCGCGACGTGGTGCGAGTGCCGCTCGATTGCGATCTGCAGGAAGCATTGCGCCTCATGATGACGCGCCACGGACAACCGATGCTCCTCGTGTCGTCGAGCGGCGAGAGGCTCGAAGGCATTCTCACCAAGACCGACATCCTGTCGGCGCTGGACGCGCGCGGAACGACCAACGCGGACGCCGGGATCGCGCACGCACCCTGAAGGGCATCGCACTGCAGAAGGAACGATGACCTGACTACTGGCGGAGCGACGCGGCCTCGTGCTCAAGACGGGTGGCGAGCGCCAGGAAGTGGTCGGGTGGGTTGGTCCCGTCGGCCTGCTCGAGCCGGTTGAACGCGGCGACGAGCGCGGCCGCGGCATCGGGTGGAATCAGTTCGTCGGCCATCGGGAACAGGACTTCGTCTTCCTTGGCGATGTGGTCGCGGAGCAGGGCGACGTATCCCCGGGCACTCGCGATGATGCGCCGGCGCGCCGCCGGGTCGCCGTCGCCGAGGCGCTTGGCGGCGTCCCGCATGGCACGGTTCAAGTCGCGTCCTTGCTCATGCTCCTCGAGCATCATGGCGACGGCGCCGCCGTGTGGCGGAGCGCCATGCGCGATCATCGCTCCGAACAGCACGCCTTCTTCCTTGCGGTGGTGGCAACCGTCGGCGAACCCCGACACGAAGTCGGAGGCATCGAGGAAGAATTCCGGCCGCACGGCGCCACCCCGTGCGAGCTCGTCCGCTGCTGCCGCCAGCGCATCGAGCACCCGCTCGATGAGGCGGTGCTCGGCCATCAGCATCTCGGTCGGAGTCATGGGACGAGCACCGCGCGTTTGGAGAGCCGCCCATGGTGGGCCGCCTCGAACACCGCGTTGATCTCGGACAATCGGTGCCGCTCCACGTACGGCTTCACGGCGAGGCGGCCGTCGGAGATCCACTCCAGTAGCTCGGGATAGATCTCCGGGTCGGCGCCCCAATTGCCGTGGGCTTCGGCGTCATAGGCCATGAGGTTCGAGAGGCAGATCTCGATCTTGTCCATCGTGTAGCCAACCACGCCCAGCGACGCGCCGAAGCCGAGCAGCGCGTAGGCGGTCTCCTGGCCGGCCTTCGTGCCGGAGGTCTCGAAGATCTTCCACAGGTGCGGCGGTGCGCCAAGCGACTCGGCGAGAGCCCGCGCTTGCTTGCGAACGTCCTTGAGCGCCATGCCGCGCACGTCGATCACACCGCGCGCCCCCGCCGCCGTGGCCTGTTCCAATTTCCGCGCGTCGATGTCGATGGCGACCACCGTTCCCCCCGCCGCGCGCGCCACCTGCACCGCATGCACGCCGATGCCGCCCACGCCGACGACCACGGCCAGCTCTCCCGGCTGTAGTCTTGAACGCTTCACCGCCTGGAACGGTGTGGACAGCGCATCGGCCACTACGGCGAGTTCCCAGAGTTCGTGTGTCGCCATCGCCGCGGGCGGCACCGGACACAGATATCGCGCCGGCACGACGACGTGCGACGCGAAGCCCCCGTGTCGGTCGTTGCCCGGCATCACCTGCTGGCGGCAAATGGCGCGGCGCCCCGCGCGGCAGAGGTCGCACTCTCCGCACGGAAGCACTGCGGGCACCACGACGGCCTGCCCAACGAGCGACGGGCCGACTCCGGCGCCCACGGCCCGAACGACGCCGCTGATTTCGTGCCCGAGCACCAGGGGCAATGGGCCGCGCGTCTTGACCCCGCCGTACAGATACGACAGGTCAGTGTGGCACACGCCGCACCCAGCGACCTCGATCAGCGCCTCGCCTGCCAGTGGCGCGGTCCACGGCAGTTCGATACGGTCCATGGCGCTGCCCGGCGTCGTCATGACCCAGGCATCGAAGGTCGTTCCAATCGTCGTCGTCATTGGGTCTCTCCGAACATCAGGCTGCCGCACTCGTGGCAGCGATCGAGGGTCTTGGGGCGGCCGCCGAAGCACGGGCGATCGTCACCGGCTACCCGCAGCACCTTTCGCAGGAAACGGCAATCGCATTCCGCGGAGGGCTGGTAGACGGCCTCGAGGTAGTCTTCCGCCTCGGCCAGCACGTTGCGCACCCGGACCTTCAGCGACGGCGTCAGCTCCTGGTCCTCGATCGTCAGCTCCTTGCTGATCACCGCCACCGCCTTGATGTGTTCGTACTTGATGGCGTGCGTGCGGTTGAACTCGGCGATCGTCTCGCGCAGCGAGGCGGCGACCACCCGATCGGCGGTGGCGTGGTCGTGGCCGAACTCCTCGCCGATTCGGAAGAAGTCGGGGTAGATCAGCGCGCAGAGAAAGTCGCGCCCGCCGCCGGCGACGATCACGTGCCGGATGTACGGGTTCATCCCGGCCAATCGATTCTCGATCTCGGTTGGTACGACCTTTTCCGCGTTCAGCATTTTGAACACCCGGTCCTTGCGCGCGACCAGCTTGAGCGCGGGACCGAGCAGCTCGCCGAGATCCCCCGTATGGAACCAGCCGTCTCCGGGAAGCGCTTTGGCCGTGGCCTCGTCGTCGCGGTAATAGCCCCGCATGACGTGCGGACCCTTGACCAGGATCTCTCCGTCGTCGGCGATTTTCACGGTCACGCCGGGCAGCGGGTAGCCCACTTTGCCAGGTTCGGTGCGCGGCTCGTTGAGATCGGTGAGCGTGCAGCAGGGAGACGTCTCGGTGAGCCCCCAACCTTCGGCCACGGGAATGTGCCGGGCCGCGAAGAACTCGGAGAGGTTCGTGGGAAGCGGCGCGGCAGCTGTGAACACGAAGCGCAGTTCGGGATGAAAGATCCGCGCCTCGTCTTCCGGGTGCGACTGGATGTGGGCCACGAGCTGCTGGTACACTTTCGGCACGCTGAAGTAGATCGTGGGCCGGATCTCCATCCAATTCCGGAGCAATACGTCGAAGTCCCGGCCGTACGAGTCGTCGATGGCGAGCGGGGCGCCGTTGTACAGCGCGCTGTACTTCTCGAAGATGCCGCCGAAGCTGTGGTGCCACGGCAGGTACGACAGGAAGCGGTCCTCCGGGCCGATGTCCCAGATCGCCGCCAGGGCCCGTCGCTGCGACAGGATGTTGTCGTGGGTCAATTGCACACCTTTCAGCGCGCCGCTCGTTCCCGAGGTGTACATCATCAGGCACGGCGCGGTGGGATCGAGCGCCACCCCGCGTTCCAGGAACGCGTGACGGCGCGGGTCGCCCGGACTGGAGCGGAATGGCGCGAGCACGTTCCGGAATTCGGCGAACGTGATCACGGCGCGAGCGCTGAGCGGGACGCGAAGGCGCGCGCGCCACTCGGCATCGGGCAACACCACTGCCGCGGGCGCCGCGTGGGCCAGCAGGTCGCTCGTCTGGTCGGGCGAGTAGCCGGCAAACAGCGGCGTGTAGATGGCGCCCAGGCACATCGTCGCGAGTTCTGCCACGAGCATCTCGCCCCGATTGGGCGACACGACGACCACGCGGTCGCCGCTCGTAACGCCGAGTTGGTCGAGGTAACGGCCGAAGGCGACGACGTCGTCGACCAGTTCCCGCCAGGTGACGTTCCGGAAGGCGCCGCCGCGCCTCACGCGGATTGCCGGGCGCGCGCCGTGCCTGGCCGCGTTGCGTTTCATGAATGCGGCGATCGTCTCACTCGTCCCGATGGGCTCGAGCAGCGACCGGATGCGATCGCCCTCCCGCACCCCGGCGCGCGCGTGGGTGCCCCGTCTCATACCGCGACCTCCGGCCCCACCGAAACGGCACCCTCGCGGGCGGCGAGCGCGGCGCCGAACGCGCCCATCTCCTGCGGGTGCGGCGGGACGACCACTTCGGCGTGCATATCCTCGCCGAGCAACCGCGCCACGGTCGGATGGTACGCAACCACGCCGCCGGTCGCGACGACCCGACCCTGCAGCACGTCCATCGCTACCACGCGCTTCACGAGCGATCGGTACGCCGCCATGGCCAGGTCCGAGGGCCGCTTACCGGCGCGGATGAGCGTGAGCAGCTCCGTGCCGGCGAATACCGTGCAGAAACTGGAGAGTTCCAGGACCTCGGTGGATTGCGCCGCCAGGTGGTCCAGACGATCGACGCCGATACCCAGCCGGAGCGCGATTTCGTCGAGAAAGCTGCCCGTCCCGGCGGCGCACTTTCTGTTCATGCGATGCGCCAGACGTTGACCGTTCGCATCGAGGCGAATGACCTTGGCGTCCTGGCCCCCGATGTCGATGACGAGCAGCGGCCCCTTGACGTAGAACGCCGCGCCGCGGCCGTGGCAGTCGAGTTCGGTCCGCGAACCATCGGCGAACGGTACGGCTTGGCGGCCGAAGCCGGTGGCCCAGATCGCGCGGACGTCCCCCCGCCCACCGGGCGCACGCGCGAGGGCGAGGGCCAGCGCTTGCTCCGCCGCGCCGGCCAGATCAGCGCCCGAGCGGACCACGGCGCTCGCCAGCACGCGCGCCTCGTCGTCGATGATGACGGCCTTGGTGTTCCACGACCCGCTGTCCACGCCCACGAATCGCTTCATGCACGCGCTCCAGCCGGCCGCGCGTCGGCGAGTTGCTCGACGAACCCCTCGACGTTGGTGCGCACCTGTTCGTCGGAAAAGCACCGGAGGTCGTTGACGTCGCCGTCGAGTGCGAGGGTCGGGATGCCGAGTCGCTCGGCGATCCGCCTCGGCATGCCGTAGCGCGTGTTCGAATTGTTCGGGCAGGTGCGGCAGTCGTGGAAGACGATGCCGTCCACCTCATAGAGCGCGAGCATGCGCTCGATGTACGCTTCCTTCGCCTCCTCGGAGCGCACGATGAACAGTTCCAGCGACGCTCGCGCCATCGATCGTATGGGATCGGCCGGATCGAGGGACGAGAAGATCCAACTGTTGCAATAGGTGGATGCGACGACGGCGGTGCGGAATTCCGCGAACAGCGACGAAAGCGCGCGCAGGCGTCCCCACACCGGCATCCCTTCCCAGTACAGACGGAACGCCTCACGGGGCACCGCAGCCTGCCCGAGGCGCGCCGCGTCGTCCAACTCGGCGAGCAGCAGCCGGTAGTACTCACACGCCTCAGCCGTGCCGCGCAACACCACCGCCGGCCCCATGTGGATGGTGCCGTCGAAGAACGTCAGCGGGGCAGGGCGATGGGCGGCCGTACGCAGGCACGCCTCCCAGAGGTCCGAGCACTCGCGCGACACGCGTACCGCATCCGCCAGGCGTCCGGCATCCAACCTCGTGCCCGCCACGGCCTCGAGCGTCGGGACCAGGCGCTCGAGCTGTATCGCGACTCCATCCACGTCGCCGTCGTATACCTCCTCGATCGCTCGCGGCGACCGCACCCCGATCACGGGCACGTTCCAGGCCCGGCCGTACCACTCGAACCAGTCGCGCACGTCGCGGCACTGGTTGGTGTTGAACACGAGTACGTCGGCCCGCGGTGTTGCGCTCAGGCCGAAGGCGGCGAGCGGCGTCTCGCCCGCCAGGTACGCGCCGACGTCACTGGTGAGATACGAACACACGTCCTGTGAATAGCCCTGGGCGTGCGCCAGAGGCATGTAGCGGTTGGCGCTGCGCGCGGTGCCCAGCATGGCCGCATGATTCTCCGGAAAGAACACCTGGAACCCGAGCGCGCGAAGGAGTTCGGCGGGACCAACGCTCGAACACCAGGCCACGGGCGCGGTCTTCTGCTCGGCGGCCGCGCCGACCGCGCGGTAATACCGGCCCATCGTGTCCTTGAGCGCCGCGGTGCTCCGTAGCGCCGTCATTGGAGGACCTTGAGCGCGGCGCCGAGCGCACCGGTGTAGATCGCATCGGGGACGGCGCGGGCCTCGACCCCGGACAGTTCCTCGAGGGCGCGGAGCACCCCCGGGAAGAACTCGACGACTCCGCCGCAGACGACGATGGGATGCGTGAAGCCCCCGATCTCGACGATGCGCTCGGCCACCGAGTGCATGCAGCCGAGAGCGACCGCCTCGCGTGAGGCCCCCTCGCGCAGCCGCTCGAGTACTTCGCTGCCGGAGAACACCGAGCAATAGCTGCTCACGGGCGCCGGCATCGAGGCCGCGGCGGCGAGTTCCTGCAGCCCCGCGGGCGCGATGTCGAGGTGGCGGGCGGCGAACATCAAGAAGCTGCCGATCCCGACGGCGCACCGTCGCACGCCGCGCGCGTCCACCCGGCGGCCGTCATCACCCACGTGCATCACGTGCGGATCACGGCCGCCGATATCGACCAGCGTCATCGCGTGTGGCGCGTGATGGAACGCGCCGAGGGCGTGGCAGCTCTCCTCGGTGGCCGTGGTCGTCGCGTCGCGCACGCAGTTCATCGCGAACCCCGTGGCGCCGATGCCCGAGAGGTCGGACGGCTGGAGCTGCGCATCCTCCAGCGCCGCGGTGAGCACCTCGTAGCTGCACGCCTGGAAATACCCCCGCGTAGGGGCCACCGCGCGCCCGAGAATCCGACCGTCGGCACCGGCGACCACTGCCTTCACACACTCCGTTCCGACGTCCACGCCGGCTGCGGCCCTCGCTCCATTTTCCAGCATCGGCACTGCTCCTCGCCGCCTAATGGGCGGCCAACCCCTCGACGTGTTGCTCGATGAACGCGGACAGCTGGCCCTGCAACCGCTCGGTGGAGAACAGGCGCAGATCGTGCGAATCGGCTTCCAGCACGAACGCCGGAACCCCGGTGGCGCGCTCCGCCCGTACGGCGAGACCAAACCGCACGTGGCTTGCCTCCGGCGTCGTGCGGCAGTCGTGGTAGACCGCCGCGTCCACCCCGAACTCGTCGAACTTCGAGGCGAGATACGCCGTCTTGAAGTGCTCCGACCGGTTGCCGAACACGCCGGTGTACGCGCGTGCCATGCTGGCGATCGGGTCATCGGCATCGAGACCCGGCAGCACGAACTCGCCGCAGAACGTCGAAGCCACGACGGCGACCCCGGCATCGGCGAACAGCCGTGAAAGCGGTCGCAGCGCGCACCAGATGGGCGGCCCATCCCAGTAGAAGCGAAGCGTCTCGTTGGGGACGGCGCCGATTCCCCGGGCCACGCGATCTTCCAGTTCGTCCTTCAGTTCCCGGTAGTACGACACCGCTGTCCGCGTCCCGCGCAGCAGCACCATCGGTGCGAGATGCACGACCGAATCGAAGAAGGTCATCGGCGCGGGCACGGCCCGCGCCAGTGTGAGAATGTCGTCCCAGAGCGCACTCGCTTCCCCGCTGTAGCCGACCGTTTCGCTCAGCCGGTCGATTTCGAGCGCACGGCCGGTCGAGCGTTCCAGCCGCGACGCGAGCCGCAGCAACTGGTCCACGGCGGCGTCGACGTCGATGGGCTCCAGATCGTGCAAGGCCGGCGGTGGATGCAGCCCGTCCACCGGCACGCCGTAATGCGACCCGTAGAACTCGAACCAGCGCAGAAGCTGGTGGCCGGTGTTGGTACTGTAGACCACGACATCGGGGCGGGGCACGCCGGCAATGCCGTGCGCCGCGATGAGCGGACTCGTGCCCTCGAGTAATGCGCCGACGTCGGCGCGCATCGCCGAACTGGCGAACTGCGAGAAGCCGTGGGCCGTGGCGCGCGCGATCGCATGGCCGCCCTGTCGGGTCGCCGCGATGAGAGCGGCGTGGTTCTCCGGGAAGTACGGCACGATGCCCAGCGCGCGCACGATCTCCACGGGGCCCAACGCCGAGCACGCCGCCACGAGACGCGACCGGTCGGCCGAGGCCGCCGCGAGATCGCGGTAGTAGTCCCGCATGAGTTCCTTGAGGTGCCGGGTGCTCTCGAGCGGCGGCCCACTAGGCGTCATCCCGCCGTCCACGCCGCGCAGCATGGGCGTTCCACCGGTGGGCGGCTGGTCCAGGCCCAACTTCTCGGCGGTCGCCTGCTTGAGCAGGAATTTCTGGCGCTCGCGCGAATGGATGAAGTCCACGATGGCCCGGTTGTGCGGCGCCGAAAGGCCGAGACGAGCGGCCTCAGCGGCCACCGCGCCGTTGAGGGCATCCACCTCGGTGCGCTTGCCGCGCGAGAGATCCTGCCACATCGACGGGCGGTTCTTGCCGAGCGCCTTGAGCGAGCCGATGATCGGCCGGAAGGGATCCTCTTCGTCCACGATCGGGATGCCGCGCGCCCGCATCACTGCGACGATCTCACCGCAGAGGTCGCGCATGAACGTCATCAGGTGCTCGTCGGCGAGCATCTCACGACAGGTGAGTCCCGTGAGCGCCGACGTCGGATTCACCACGGCGTTGTGCAGCAGCTTCTGCCAGATCGCGTGGTCGACGTTCGGCACGACTTCGGTGGCCATTCCGGCGGTCCGGAACACCTCCGCGATCGGCTCGATCTGATCCCGATCCGCGCCGCTGAACGGCGCGATCTGAATGGGTTTGATCCCCGCGCGATAGTTGAGGCGCCGAGGCCCCGCGTGTTGGATGCTGTGATACGTGATGCCGCACAGCACGCGCTCGGCGCCTACGAGCCCGGCGATCTTCTCGGCATTGCCGATCCCATTCTGGAGTGAGAGGAACAGCGTCCGCGGCCCGCACGCCGGCAACACGGACCGCACCGCGGCCTCGGTCTCGTACGTCTTCACGGCGACGAACACCAGATCGAATGGCGCCAGACCGTCCACGGTGGATACCACGGTCACCGGGACGCACACCTCCTCCTCGCCCATCCGGCTGACGAGCAGCCCGGCCTCGTTCAACAACGTCGCGCGCGCCGTGTTCACCTCGAGCAGAGCAACATCCTCGCCAGCACGCGTCAGATTCGCGCCCACGAGCCCACCCAGAGCGCCGGCTCCCACAATCAGCGTTCGCATACTCGCCCGCCTCCCGCCGCGCCCATGGCGCCGCTCACCGATTGTGCCATACCGGCCTTCGTTTGCCGAAGAATGCCGCGACTCCTTCGTTCACATCGTCGAGCGCCATCAGCTCGTCCAGAAACACGCGCTCGGCTTCGAGCCGCCCGGCCTCGAACGGCCGTCCCTGCAGTTGCCGCACGAGCCGCACGTTCAGCCGCATCACGGCAGGGCTCGCCCGCCGCAGTTCACCAAGCACCGACGCGAGCGTATCGGTCAATTCCGACGGCGGTACGACCCGCGACACGAGCCCCATGGCCGCCATCTCGGCGGCCGGATAGGAGTGCCCGGTGGCCGTGATCTCGACGGCGCGGGCCGGCCCGACGCGCGCTGACAGCCACGACACGCCCACCGGCGCGAAGAACCCCAGCCGGATCTCGGGTTGGCCGAACGTCGCCCTGGTGCTGACAAGAAGGATGTCGGCCATGAGCGCAAGCTCGAAGCCGGCTCCCAGGGCGGGGCCGTCCACCGCCATCACGATCGGCACCTCGCAGGCTCCGAACGCCGAGAACAGGCGGCTGAACGCCGCGATCATCGCCGGCGCGTTTTCCGGGCGGTGCTCGCCCACGTCGGCGCCCGCCGAGAACGCGGTGCCGTTCGCCGTAACGGCGATGGCCGCGACCGAGCGGTCCGCCTGCGCGCGCTCCACGACCGCCGCGAGCTCCGTCATCATGGCGCCGGTGAGAATGTTGAGCGGCGGCGCGTCGAGCGTGACGTGCGCGATCGCATCGCGCACCTCGTATTGCACCGTCGTCTGGGCCTGCGCCGTGGAGGCCGCCATGTGCTTACCCCTGCCGCGAACCGCGGCTATATGTACTGGCCTCCGTCCACCTTGATGACCATCCCCGTGACATGCCGGGCCTGCGCGGAGCAGAGGAACGTGACGACCTGCGCCACATCCTCCGGCTCGGCGACGCGGCCAAGCGCTGATTCCCGCTTTGCGTTGTCCACGATCTCGGCCGGCAGCGCCGCCGTCATCTCCGTGCGCACGAGCCCAGGCGCCACGCAGTTCACGGTGACGCCGGCGCCGCCCAGTTCGCGGGCCAGCGACTTGGTCAGGGCAATGACCCCCGCCTTCGATGCCGCGTAGTTGGACTGGCCGAACTTCCCGCGGAGCCCATTGATGCTCGCGATCGTTACGATCCGTCCACGCCGCTGGGCCCGGAGGATCGGAGCGATGGCGCGGCAGTAGGCGAAGCAGCCCTTGAGGTTGACGTCCAGCACTTCGTCCCACTGGAGTTCCGTCATCTTCCAGATCACGGCATCGCGGGCCACGCCGGCATTGGCTACGAGAATGTCCAGCCGCCCGAACTCCTGGCGGGCGGCCTCCACGCACTCTTCCGCGGCGGCGACGTTCGCGACGTTGGCCTCGAGGACGAGCACCCGCCGCCCGCGCGCGCGGATCCGTTCCGCCACCGCCCGGGCCTCCGTGATCGCGCCGGAGTCGACGAGGGCGACGTCACATCCCTCGTCGGCCAGCCCCAACGCGATCGCCGCACCGATGCCGCGCCCGCCACCGGTGATGATCGCCGAACGTCCCGCCAGCTCCAGGTCCATCGTGCTCCCGCTCGTCAGGCGCCGGAGGCGCCGTTCAGCTTCGCTCCGCACTGGCCGCAGTACGCGAACGCGGAGGGAATACCCTTGGCCCCGCAGTGCGGGCAGGTGTGCTCGTACGGTCCCCACAGAAACTCACTGCTTCCGCCGTCGGTCGCCCGGCCGCGAATCCCGCGGTAGTCGATCTTGCGCTTCTCGACGAACGCCTGCATGCCTTCGTAGGGTTCGAGCGTCGTGAAGTGCGTGGACAGCCAGTCGCGGGCGTGGCCGATGGTCGCGAACCACGCCGACTCCTTCCAGTAATTCACCTGTTGCTTGGTATAGCGCGTGCACTCGGGGAACGTGTTCAGAAGCTTCTGCGCCAATTCGTTCACCGTGTCGTCGAGTTGCGCCCGCGGCACCACGCGGTTCACCAATCCCCACTCCAGGGCCTGCGCCGCCGGAATGCGCGGGTTGAGGAACAGCATTTCGCGCGCGCGCCGATCGCCCACGTGGATCGACAGCCACTGCGTAGCGCCGCCGGCCGCCACACTGCCCACGCTGGATCCCACCTGGCCCAGATAGCAGTCGTCGGCCATCACGGCGAGGTCGCACGCGAGCTGCGACTCGTTCCCGCCGCCCACCGCCATCCCGTTGATGCGCGCGATCGTCACCTTGCCGCTGCGGAAGATCGATTCGATGTAGCGGCTGAACAGACCCATGTACTTGAAGTATTCGTGAGGCCGCTTCGTGTAGACCGACGCGTATTCTTTGACGTCGCCTCCGGTGCAGAACGCTTTCTCTCCAGCGCCAGTGTACACGATCACCCCTACCTGGTCGTCTTGCGACGCGTCGTCGAACGCGCGAATCAGCTCCCGCAGCGTGTCGGTGGTGTACGCGTTGTAGGCTTCTGGGCGGTTGATCGTGATCCGGGCGACGTAATCCTTCTTGTCGTAGAGGATGTCCTTGAAATCCATGCTGCGAGGCGATTTCGAAGTGAAGTAGTCGATGAGCGAGGTCATGTGGTAGGTCTGGTTGGCGTCAGCCCGATGGTTCAGTGCGTGGTCACCTTCACAACGACCGCCGCCGCCGAATCGCCGGCGGCGCATCCGGTGAACAGGCCGTATCCTCCGCCCTGATTCACCAGGTCCTCCACGAGTTCGATGATCGCTCGCAGCCCGGTCGGGCCTTGGGGATGGCCCCAGACCAGCGAAGACCCGAACCGGTTCATCATTTCCGGGTCGAGGTGCAGGGAGCGGGACAGCAGGACGTCGTTCACCGCGAACGGATTGTGAGTCGTGGTGCTCGCAAGTTGGTCGGCGCCGATGCCCGCCCGCGCCAACGCCATCTGCGCCGCCGGGACGATGGCCATGGGCATGAAGCCCGGCTTCACGCGCGCCTGGCCGTACGAGAGCAGTCGGACCTCGACGTGCTCGTTGCGCGACAGCGCACGCGCGCGATCGCGGCTCCCGGTGAGCACCATGCCGGCACTGCCGTCGGCCGGATGCGTCTGGGTGCCGAACGTGACGCTCCCGCCCTCGGCGACCGGCCGCAGCGCGGCCAATCCGCTCGCCGTGGTCGGGAATACACCCTCGTCGTCTTTGATCGTGGCTGCGACCTTCTTGCCGCGCTTGACCTCCACGGGCCGCACCATGAATCGGCCGTGAAAGGCGCCGTCGTCGGCCAGCGCACGGGCGTACTGTGCGTACCGCAACAGCGTCATCTCCTCCTGCGCCTGGCGCGTGATCGCGCATTCGCGGGCGACGTTCTCAGCCGTCTGGAGCATCGAGTTCTTGGCGTACGGATCGTGGCCGAAGCTGTCGAGCACCAGGTCCTCGTGCTCCCCCGTGCCGCCGGCGCCGCCGGGATTGGGGTAGTACACGTGCGGCCCGTTGCTCGTTCGGTCGGCGGCCACGGCCAGGTACACGCTGGCGCTCCCGGTAGCCAACTCCTGCGCGCCCTCCACCACGCACCGCGCCGACGTGGCGCAGGCCTGATTGATGGTCGGACCACTGACGTGGCCGAGCCCCGCAAGCCCGGCAAACCACGGCGCGCCGTAGAACGAGCCCTTGCTCGGCACCGTCGTGCCAAGGCTCATGCCGTCGATGTCGCTCGGCGCGATGCCCCGCTCATCGAGCGCCCGGTGGGCCAGCTCGGCGGCAAGCGGAATTGGCGCGAGGTTCGCAAACGAACCCTGCCACGCGCAGAACGGCGACGACCAGTAGCCGCCGTAGGGAATATAGATGCTCTCGAATTGCATATCGCTCATCGTTTGCGCACTCCATTCAGAATCAGATCGATCATCTCCGTGCCGATCTCCTCGACCGTGCCGAACCGGGCCGGGTCGTACCACATGAAAATCCAGTTCAGCATGCCGAACACGAACAGCGCCGCGTGGCGGCTGCGCCGCGACCGGCCGTCACCCTTCTCGCCCATCAAGGCGCTCACCGCGCTGGTCATGAGTTGGTAGTACCGCCGCCGCAGCGCCTCCGTGGCCTCGTACCGTTCGCCCTGCAGCGAGGCGAGTTCGTAGGTGCACACCTTGAGCTCGTTCGGATGGCTGGTGAAGAACGCGAGGTGCCCGATCACCAGGCGGCGCAACCGCTCCTCCGGGGTACCGGACACCGCCGCGCGCTCCTCCTGCGCCGCGAGCAGCGCCGCGAACGTCCGGTACTGGATCTGATAGAGCAACTCCTCTTTGGAGTCGAAGTAGTGGTAGAGGCCGGCGAGACTCACCCCGAGCGCGCGGCTCACGTCGCGCATGGATGTCGCCTCGAATCCCTTGTCGGCGATCAACCCAGCCGCCGCTTCGAGAATGGCTTCCAGCTTCTGTTGCGTCGCGGCCCGGGGACCCCGACGGCGTGGGGCGGTGGACGTGCCGCCGTTGCTGCTTGGATTCATCGGCTCGGAGCTCCCTCGGTCGGCCGCACGACTGACAAGAGGTCGCGCGCCGCGGCCGGTGACGTCGCGCGCTGTCTGAGGCCATGCAGAATCTTTTCCGGTGTGATCGGAAGTTCGGTAACGCGAACGCCGCAGGCGTCGTAGATGGCGTTGGCGATGGCACCGAGCATGGGAAGCAATGAGCCCTCGCCGATTTCCTTGGCGCCGAACGGCCCGCGCGGCTCGTAGCTCTCCACGGCCACAGACCGCACCTGAGGCGCGTCCCAGATCGTGGGGATGAGATAGTCGTGCAGGTTGGGGTTCACGAGACGCCCGCCAGCGCCGACGACCGTATCCTCCATCAACGCTTCGCCGAGCCCCATGATGACGGAGCCTTCGACCTGGCCGTGAAACGTGAGCGGATTGATCACCGTGCCGGCGTCGCTGAAGTCCGTGACCCGGTCGACGGTCACGAACCCCGTTTCGAGATCGACCGTGACCTCGGCCACCGCCGTAGAGAAGCTGTAGGCGGGCGACGTGCCCACCGTGCTCCCCTTGAATCCGCCGCCGAGGTCCTTGGGCGGTTGGTAGGAGCCGGTGCCCACGATCGGGCCATGCTTGGCGAACGCCAGCCGGCCGGCAGCCGCCCAGTCCATGCCCACGTCAGGGAACTGCTGCACGAATATCCGGCCGCTCCGCGCGACGAGGCCGCCCACATCGCACGCCAGCGCCCGCGCCGCGGCCTCGAGCACCTGCCGTTTGACGGCGAGCGCCGCTTCGCGCACGGCGTTGCCCGCCATGAGCGTGACGCGGCTGGAATACGAGCCGAGATCCAGTGGGCTCAGGGTCGAATCGCACTCCGCCATCCATACCCACTCGAACGGCACGCCCAGCTCTTCGGCGGCGATCTGCACGAGCACCGTGTCCGATCCCTGACCGATCTCCGCCGCGGCGATGTGCAACGACACGGCCGTGCCATCCTCATGCACGCGGATCATGGCGTTCGAGTGGGGAAAGTCGGAGCGGTAGATCGGATATCCGGCGCCGGACACGAAGCCGCCGCTGCCCACGCCGATCCCTTTGCCCGGCGGCAGATGGCCACGCTTGGCTCGCCAGTCGGTGGCCTCGCGCGCCTGCTCGAGCGTGCGCGTGAATTCGCACGACGACACGTCGAGGTCGTTCACCGTGCGCGTATTGGGCTGCATCGCATTCTTGAGCCGGATGTCGATCGGATCCATGCCCAGCTCTCCGGCGATCATGTCGAGGAGCGACTCGAACGCGAATCGCGGCTGCGGAACCCCGTGCCCCCGGAACGCTCCGCTCGCCGGTAGATTCGTGTAGACGCGCACCCCGTCGTACTTGTAGTGCGGCATCCGGTACAGCGTGGGGAGCATGGACCCGGCGTAGTACGCCGTGATCACCCCGAACGATGTGTACGCGCCGCCGTCGAGCACCACGCGCTGCTGCACCGCGGTGATCGTCCCGTCGCGCTTCACGCCGATCTTGAGGTCTATGGTCTGCTTGTGCCGGCCGCGGAAGTGCCGGAACATCTCCTCTCGCGTGTATTCCATGAGCACCGGCCGGCCGGTCTTGCGCGACAGAATCGCGGCGCAGAAGTCCAGCGGCGTCGCCTCGGCCTTGGCCCCGAACCCGCCACCGACCGCGGGACGGATTACGCGGATGTTGCCCATCGGAATGCCGAGTGTGCGCGACAGCGACCGGTGCAGGTAGTGCGGCGTCTGCGTCGAGGACCACAGGGTGAGGCGGTCGCCGTGGGCCTCCCATTGGGCGAGCGCGGCGTGTGGCTCGAGCGGCGCCTGATAGGTGCGGTTGCCCACGAAACGCTGCTCGCGCACGAGGTCGGCCTCGGCGAATCCCTGCGCGACGTCGCCGAAGTGCCACTCGACCCGCGTGTTCACATTGTTGGCGTAGCGCGGACGCTCGGGATGGATCAGTGGCGCGCCGGGCGCCATCGCCGCATCCGCGTCGAAGACGGCCGGGAGTTCCTGGTAGTCCACTTCGATCAACGCCAGCGCGCGCTCCGCCGTCGCCTCGTCCACCGCGGCCACCGCGGCCACCTCGTCGCCGATGTAGCGCACTCGCTCGCGCGCGAAGATCTGCTCGTCCTCTCGCGCCGGGCTCACGCCATACCACGTGTCGGGCACGTCGGCGGCCGTGATCACCGCGAGCACGCCAGGCAGCGCCCGCGCCTTGGTGGCGTCGATCCGCGTGACGATCCCGTGCGCGATCGGACTGCCAAGAATCTTCCCGAAGATGGTGCCCGGCGGGCGATAGTCCGCCGTGTACTTCGCGCGCCCCGTGACCTTGTCCGGCCCGTCGTAACGGGTCACCCCGTGTCCGACGATCGCATGATCGCGCTTCTGATCGCGCTCACCCTCGTCGTGCGGGCGCGCGTCGAGCGGCACGCCGTCGAACTCCCACCACGACCGCACGGCGCGGATCATCCGCGGGTACGTGGCGCAGCGGCAGAGATTCCCACTCAGCGCGTCCTTGACGTCGTCCTCACTCGGCGACGGATTGCGGTCGATGAGCGCCTTGGCCGACATCAGCGCCCCCGCGGTGCAGAACCCGCACTGCAGCGCGCCGTGCTTGACGAACGCTTTCTGCAGGGGATGCAGGTCGCCGCCCGTCGCCAGACCTTCTACGGTCGCGATCGCCTTGCCGTCCGCCTCCACGGCGAGCTGCAGGCAGGCGTTCACCGGCTCGCCGTCCACGTGCACCGTGCACGCACCGCAGTCGCCCGTGCCGCAGCCGCGCTTGGTGCCGGTGAGACCGAGTTCATCGCGCAGGACGGCGAGGAGCGTCGTCTCGGGAGCGACCGCCACCGTGTGGGGCTCGCCGTTCACGTCAAGGTGTACGAGCTGCCCCGCCGTCATGCCACGCCTCCCGCTTCGCGCGCCCGGGACACTGCTTGCGCGAGCGCCCGCCGCACGAGCACCGCAACGATGTCGCGGCGGAACCCCTCCGAGCCACGGATGTCGGAGATCGGGAGCGCGGCATCGGCGCACACCGCGCCGGCCACGGCGAACAACTCGTCGGTTGCGAGCTCGCCCTCGAGCAGGCTCGACACCTGCTTCACCATCACCGGTACCGGGCTCACGGCACCCAGCGCAACCGCCGCGCGCGCAATCCGGTCGCCGGCGAGCACCACGGCCGCCGCGGCCGACGCCACGGCAAGCGCCATCCCGCGGCGCTGCGCGAACCGCTGAAAGCTGGTGCCGCTGTGCGCTGCGGACGCCGGCACGAGGATCTCGGCCAACACTTCCCCGGGTGCGAGCACCGTCCTTCTCGGACCGGCGAACAGCTCCGCGGCGCCGATCGTCCGCTCGCCGGTGCCCGAAACGATGCGCAGCCGCGCCTGTCCCACCATGGCGGCCGGCGGCAGGTCGGCACACGACACCGCGCGACAGAAGTTCCCGCCAATGGTCGCCAGACTCCGGATCTGCGGGCTGCCCAACGCGCGCGCGGCCTCGGCGAGCGCCGGCAGCCACGCTTGAACGTCGGCCGACGCGGCGATCGCGCCCACCGTGGTCAGGGCGCCGATATGCAGCGTGTCGCCCTTGCGCGCGATCCCGCGCAGTTCGGAGATCCGGCCAAGCGCGATCAGATGGGTCGCCTGCTCGCGGCCACGCTGATAATCGGGCACCAACTCCGTACCCCCGGCCAGGAACGCCGCGCTGCCACCAAGCCGCTGGCCCAGCGCGCAGGCTTCGGCCAGGGTCGTCGGTCGGTGATAGGTCAGGGGCAGGGTGGGCATGCTGGGTCTCAGCTCACTGCCGCCGCCGACCACGCGACGTCGGAGAGCTCCAATTTGCGGAACCGGAAGCCACCCCACAGCGCTGCCCCGATCGCGCCAGCGTAGATCGCGGATTCGTCCGTGATGACCTCGGCCGCCCCTTCGCCCGTAACCGGCGCCTTCTTGCTCATGGCATCCCGGAGTGCGGCGAGCATCCCCACATCGCCCGCCAATCCGCCGCTGACGAACACCGGTCCGTCGAACTGCAGCGACCGCAACAAGCGCGCGAATCGGTCGGCCATGCTCTGGTGCACTCCCCGCAGGATGTTGGCCGTGGTGATTCCTCGCGACACCATGTTGATCACGTCGGTTTCGGCCAGCACGGCGCAGATGGAACTCACCTTCTCCGGCTCGTCCGCCTGGAGCGACAGCGGACCGATCTCGTCGTGCGAGACACCCAGGTACCGGGCGATGTTCTCGAGGAACTGTCCAGAGCCCGACGCACACTGGCTCGTCATCTTGTAGTCCAGCACCCGGCCGCGCTCGTCCATCGCCAGCGCGCGTGTGTGCAGGGCCCCGACGTCGAGCACGGCGCGGGCCGGAGGGGCCAGATGCAGTGCGCCCCGGGCGTGCGCCGTCATGCCGTAGAAGTGCCCGGTGGCGTATGGGAACTCCGCGCCCTCGCCAGTGGTCGCGATGTAGTGGATCGCATCGACGCCAGCCGCATCCGTGGCGGCCTGGAAGACTTCGTCCACGACCTTGGCCACGACCCGGCGGCGGATGCGCGACGATTGCTGCGTGAGCATCGTGGCGTCACCGTCGGCGTCCGTCCGCATGATCACCACTTTCACGGCGCCGCTGCCTACGTCGATCCCTGCGCTCAGAGTGCTCATCAGGCCACCATCCGATTGGCGAACAGCGCGGCGCCCAGCGCCCCGGTGTAGATGCTGTCCGCCGAGATGTTGATCGTGCGCGCCCCATAGTTCTCGTCCACGAGGTCGCGAATGGCCCTCACGGCCGCGGCGTTCTTCGCAACGCCGCCGGTGAAGGTGAACTCGTCGCTCACGCCGCCCGAGCGGGCGAGCAGGCTCATCGCGCGGAGAATGATCGCGCGATGCAATCCGGCCAGGATGTCCTCCCGCTTCTGGCCGAGGCCGAGCAGTTCGCGCAATTCGGCTCCCGCGAACACCGTGCACGTGGAATTGATCTTCACCGCATGCCGCGACTGCTCGGCGAGGGGTCCCAACTCGTGAAGCCCGAGGTTCATCTCATCCGCGATGTAACCGAGGTACCGCCCGCAGCCGGCCGCGCAGCGATCGTTCATCTGAAAGCTCGTGACGATCCCCTCGGCATCCACCTGGATCGCCTTCGTGTCCTGGCCGCCGATGTCGAGCACCGTCCGCGTATTCGGAAACAACACGTGCGCCCCGAGCCCGTGGCAGAGGATCTCGCTCCGGATCTGTTCCTTCGGAAACGGCAGCCGCGCGCGGCCGTACCCCGTGCCCACGGTCGCCACCGGCGTGAGGTCCGTGGCTACCGCGTGGTCCACCGCCGCGGCCAGACCCTCCGGCGTGCCCACGCGCTTCAGGGCATCGGCGATGTGATCCCGGAAGTCGAGATCGAGCGGCTCGTTCTCCACGCGGATGATGCACTTGTCGTACACGCCGATCAGCCGGTCGAACGTCACCCCCGTCGGCTCGGCCACCTCTTCGGCGATGCGCATGAACGCCGACCCGGCGGCGTCGCGGAAGAAGTCCGAGCGGGTCGCCGGCGGCTGCCGGAAGAGCGCGACCTCCTCGTCGGCGATGCGGCCGCAGATCCGCTCCAGCGCCTCCGTGAATGCCGTGCGGAGGTCCGGCGGCGCCGCGCGGGCCACCTCTTCACGCATCAACTCTTCGAGTCGCCGCAGTTGATGCAGCATCTGCTCCAGCACGAATGCCCGCCGGAGACGCGCCACGGAATCCTCCCGTTCGGCCCCCGCCAGCCGCTGCTGGATCAGCCCGAACCGCGCGTTGATCAACGCCTCGGTGCGCGCCACCGCCGCGGCCAGATCGTAGTTGGAACGCGAATTGGTGATCCCGCGCCCCAGCATCTCGCCGTTCCCGTCGAGCACCACGGCCTTGGTCGTCGTCGACCCGAGATCGATCCCGATGACGCAGCTCATGCGGCCGACCTCCGGCGAGCGTCGATCATCTGGAAGTAGCTCTCGAGGCGATTCTTGATGTTGGCCGACGAGAAGTACCGCGGATCCACCAGGTCGCTCTCGATGAACGCGCCGGGAACCCCCGTCCGCTTCTCCACCTCGCGCAAGATCATCAGCTGCCCGGCCGAGAATGAATTGCACGACTTTATGGAATTGATCACGAAGCCGTCCGCCTCGTACTCGCGGATGTACCGCGCGATCGTGTCGATGCGCGACGGGAGATTGAGGTTCGTGTAGCACCCGCTGCAGTAGTCGGCCATCGTGCCGAGCGGGTCGTTGGGATCGTGGCGAAAGCCGGTGTCGTACGTCCCGCCCACCTTGGTGTACGTGGACGCCACCACCACCGCCTTCTCGTCGGTGAACATCTTCCAGAAGTCGCGAAAGTGCGTCCAGCTCGGCGGCCCCTCCACCACGAGCCGGTACCGTTGGTCGTCGAGCGAGCCCGAGGGCGTGATCGGACCCAGCCCCGCCGCGGCGCGCGCCTCGATCTCCTCGCGCAGCGCGCGGTAGTACTCCACGCCCTCCTCCGTGCCGCGGAAGGCGCTGAAGATCGGCCCCACGTAGTACACCGTGCCGAAGTAGCCGTCGATGGGACTCGGCCGCTGCTTCGCCGATTCCAGCACGGCCACCAGGTCGTCCTCGGCGCGCGCCGAGAGCGCCAGACGGCGACGAAGTTCCTCCTCGTCGTACTTGCGGCCGGTAGCCTTCTCCAGCGCCGGGATCACCGTGTCGCGGAGTTGCCGGATCATGTACTCGCGATGCTCCGGCTCCAGCACGCCGTCGCCCTGATACGGCACGTGGAAGAACACCGCCGGACAGTCGTACTCCTCGCGCAGCAGTTCGAACCACTTCATGAACGTGTAGCACCCCGTGTACGACAGCAGCAGCAGGTCGGGCTTGGGCAGCTTGGTGCCCGCGGGCGAGATGTTGCCCGACTTCATCATGCCGATGTCACACTTCACGTACGCGCACACGTCCTCCGAGTGGCCCGACCGCTCCGCTTCGGCGATGTACTCCCCCGACTGCTTCCGCATGCCCGATTGCAGGGCGTTGATCTCGGGCAGCACGGGCAGCGCCCCGAACGAGCGGATGAGCTCCGTGAGATTGCCCGGCACGAACGTGTAGACCACGGGCTCGTGCCGCGCCGGAGCCTGCTCCAGCCGCGCGAAGTGCTGCGCAATCATCTCCTTCTGGAGCAGCATCGATTGATCCTTGAGCACCTCGGCCATCAGGCGGCCCCCCAGAGCTTGAGCGAATCGGAGAACGTTCCGGCCTGCTCGCGGAACTGTTGGAACTGGCCCGTGTTCTCCGCATACTTGAACGCGATGCAGGGCAACCCCGCGCGCTCGGCGCCGTTGCGCAGCATCGGCTGGTCGAGCAGCGCCGGATCGCAGAAGCTGGGGGTCGCGAAAATGATCCCGTCGGCGTGCGCGGCGTCGGCACGCTGCTTCATCAGGTTGCGCTTGCCGTCCGGATCGCCCTCGAACAGCACGGAGGTCTTCAGGTCGTTGCGCACGAACGCGTCGGCCAGATTGCGCAGCGGATCGCCGTCCAGCGGCACATCGCGCGTCATGAACCGGTCGCCGAGCAGGAAATCGTCGTCCACCACGTAGCAGCCCGCCTTCTCGATCGACTTGATCAGCCCCAACGGCGGCTGCTCGCAGAACGCGCCGGCGATCACCACCCGGCTGTTGTCGCGCGGCCGGCGGCGGTCGGCATTCACCCCGTCCAGGTACTCGCCGACGCAGGCGATGAACTCCTCCGGCGGCACCACCTCGCCGGCACGGAGCAGCAGGTACAGCTCCTCGGTGGGCACGTCCCACGGCCGCTCCTGCCGCACCGCGTACAACGCCCGGATCGCCGAGCGCATCGCGTTGTACAGCCCGATCGATGCCGCGAGGTCTTCGGGCGTCGGCACCTTTCCCGAGACCGCACCCAGGTCGTCCACGAGACGGTGCAACTCCCCTTCATAGAACTGCGCTGCGGCCGCCGCGTCGGGTACCTGCGGAATGTCGATGTACCGGACGTAGGTGCCGGGGTAGAGAAGCTTCCACATGCCCGACAGGTTGCGGATCACGTCGCACGTGGACGGAAAGAGCACCGCCGAGAGCATGTCCAGCCGCCCCGATTGCGCCAGCTCGATGACCGACCGCGGCAGGTGGCAGATGTACGACTGATAGAAGGCGTCGCCGCGGATGATCTCCAGGCGGTCGCCGCCGCCGTGGATGCCCACGGGCAGAAACCCGCAGGCGTGGAGCACCTCGCGGGGGACGTAGACGGGGAGATAGCCGGCCGCCTTGCGGCCCGGATGCTGCTCGAGCCACCGGTGCACGGCACCGAAATCGAGATCCTCGTACAGTTCACGTGCCCAGGCGACGACAGTGGCTCGAGACACTCGGCCTCCTGAATGGAGGGGCAACCGGTCGAGGACGAGAGCCCAGAGCTTGCCGGCCCCCTCCCCGAACCATCTATTCCGAACGAACGTTCGAACGATTATAATGGGGACGTTGGCTCCGCTGTCAATAGCGACTTTTCGGCGCCTGGTACTTTCTGGGTGCCTTACCGCCGTCCTGCGCCTCGGCCCGGACGGCAGGAGTAAGGGTGCGGCCATGACATACCAGTTCCGCGGTCTGACCCTCTCGAAGGTCGGCATCGTCGGCTCCGGCAACATCGGACCCGACATCGCCCTCCATTTCGCCAAGACGCTCGCGTCCTCCAACGTCGCCGTGGTGGTCGTCGATGTCGCCCCCGAGGCGCTCGCCCGCGGTCGCGCGAAGCTCGAACAGAAGGTGCGCAAAGCGCGAGAGGGCGGGGCGTTCACGGACCGCCAGGCCGACGCCATCCTCCACGCCGTCACGTTCACGGACGACTACGCGCTGCTCGGCGACGCGGGATTGATCGTCGAAGCGGCGACCGAGAATCTCGAGGTCAAGAAGCGCATCTTCGCACAGCTCGAGTCGCTGGTGTCGGCCGATGCCGTGCTTGCATCCAACTCGTCGCACATCGAGCCGGAGCTGATCTTCGCCGGATTGCGCGATCGCCGGCGGGCGCTGGTGCTTCACTACTTCTTTCCCGCCGAGCGAAACCCCGTGGTGGAGATCGTCTCGGGGCCCGATACCAGTGCGACGCTGGTCGACGATCTCCTCGGCTTCTACGAAGCGATCGGCAAGGTTCCGGTGCGCGTGGGCGGCCGGTACGGCTACGCCGTCAATCCCGTGTTCGAGGGGCTGTTCCTCGCCGCAGCGCTGTGCGTCGAGGAAGGCCTGGGGACGGTGAAGGAGGTCGACGTCGCGGCCAGACGCGCGCTCGGCCTGGGCATCGGCCCGTTCACCGCGATGAATCTCACCGGCGGCAATCCGATCACCGACCACGCGCTGGACGAGATGACGACCCGGGTAGGCCCGTGGTTCCGCTCGCCCCAGTTAATGAAGGACGCGATGGCCTCGGGCCGGCCCTGGGACGTAGCCAGACGGGACGAGCCGGTGGCGCTCCCCACCGAGCGCGAGGAGCCGATTGCCGACGCGATGATGGGCGCGTATTTCGGTCTCGTCGGGGAGATCCTCGACAGTGGCATCATCTCGCTCGGCGACCTCGAACTCGCCGTCGAGATGGGCCTCGCCGTGCGGGCGCCGTTCGCGTTCATGAACGCGCTCGGCGTGGAGCGCGCGTTGGCGCTGGTCCAGGCATACGCGGCCGGTCACCCGGGCTTCGCGGTGCCGACCGCCCTTGCCAGGCAGGCGCGCGGCGGCCGGCCATTCGACATTCCATATGTCCTCCGGCGCGACGTCGGCGACATCGCCGTGCTCACTATCCGGCGGCCGCAGGTGCTCAACGCGCTCAACGACGATGTCTACCGCCAACTCCACGACCGGTTCACCCTACTGCGGGACGAGGCGCGGATTCGTGCCGTCGTGCTCACCGGATTCGGGACCAAGGCGTTCGTGTCGGGCGCGGACGTCAACTTCCTCGCGGCGATCGCGACGCCGGACGAGGGGTTCCGCACGTCGGAGCGCTCCAAGGCGGCCGGGAACCTGATCGAGAACCTCGGGAAGCCGGTGATCTGTGCGCTCAACGGTTCGGCGTTCGGCGGCGGGAGCGAACTCGCCATGTGCTGTTCGGCGCGCATCGCGCGGTCGGGCTTGTCTGTGGCGATGGCGCAGCCGGAGGCGAACCTGGGCATCGTGCCGGGCGCTGGCGCCACACAACGGCTTCCGCGCCTCGTGGGCGTGGAGCGTGCAGCCGAGATGCTGCGCACGGGACGCGGGCTATCGGGACGGGAGGCCGTCGCGTGCGGGCTGATCCGGGAGGAGGTGGACGGCGACGTCGTGGAAGCGGCAATCCAACTGGCACGCGCGGCGGCGGACGGCCGTGTAACGCTGGCCCGGATCGACCGGCGGCCGCTCGATGTCCCGGCGACTCTGCCGGACGTCGCACTGGGGCACCTCAGCCGGGCAATCGACGGCCTCATGTGCAGAGCGATTGTCGAGGGCTGCCGGCAACCGCTGGACCAGGGTTTGCGGTTCGAATCCGAAATGTTCGGGGAATGCTGCGCAACCGAAGACATGCACGTCGGGATGCGGAACTTCTTCGAGCATGGACCGCGGGCACCTGCGGAGTTCGTCCACCGATAGCACAGGAGGGGCCGGTCATCCCGGCCCCTCCGCAGTCTGCCCAACCGCACTCGACCGATGGATCCGCGGCCTGCCTAGTGCGTGCTCGCCTGGATGACCGGCTTGAAGAGCAGCCCGTTCTGCGTGATGGAGTTTCCGCGCATGACGAAGCTGTTCCCAACCTGGAAGTCGAGGAGCATGGTGGTCGTATCGTTCGCGGATACGGTCACCGCAGAGGTCAGGTTGATCTTGATCCCCGACCGGTTGCCGCTCGGGAACATGATGCCCGGGCTGCTCGCACCGGTGAGGGTCATGCCGTTCATGAGGATGACATTGGACCTGGTCGGGTCGATCACCATCCGGAATCCACTATAGCTGCCCGGCGCCAGTCCGGTTGAACCAAGAGCCAGCGTGTTGCCGTTCTGGTACGACAGCAAGTCCACCGTGGTATCGGGCGTTGCCAGAGTCGTCCACCCGCCGGCCGAGGCACTGTCACCCGCGGTTGCCGAGTCGGCCGCGGCAGAGTCCGCAGCGACCATGCGACCGTCCACACGCACGACGAATACGTTCACGCTCTGGACGGAGTCGGTGGAGAAAGGCGCGTCGGTGAGTTGCAGCTTCAATGCGCCCTGCTGCGGCGCCGTGGAGGCACCGCTGGCACCGGTGCCGCTGCACGCGGCCAGCGCGGCCGCGAGACCCATCACCACCGCGGTGTATCCCATTGAACGAGTGAGCGACATCGTATCCCCTGCGTGTGCGCGGCGCTGCGATCCGCGGGCCTCATTCGTCGAGATCCCAGACGGTTGGGCCGGTCCGCGCTTGAACCCGGCGCTGGTCCGCTTACACGGGAAGTATCGCTGATGTTCCGGATTCGGCGCAGTGCGCGTCGTCACTGAGCATCAGGTCGCATGGCTGGCGACTGATTGCTCGCGCTCCGGCGCACAGGTGGCAGTCAGAAATAGCGCTGGACGACCAACATCGCGATGAGGGTGAGCGCCGTGACGAGGCCCACTGTGCGCGACCACGCCTGTTGGTAGGCTTCCGGGAGCAGCTCCACGAGCACCATGAAGAGCATCGCGCCGGCGGCGAAGCCAAGACCGTACGGAAGCGCCGCGTGGATGTGGGCCACGAAGAGGAAGGCCGGCACCGCCGCGATGGGCTGCGGGAGCGACGAGAAGAGGCTCCACCAGGCGCACGACAGCAGGCTCGCTCCCTGCGGTCGCATGACGGCGCTGATCGCGAGCCCCTCGGGAATGTTGTGCACCGCCACGGCAAGGGTGATCGCGGCGGCGAGCGCGGTCCCCCCACCGAACGACACGCCCACTGCCGCACCTTCGGCAAAGGAGTGCACGGTCATGATGACGATCACGAGCAACATCCGCTGCGCCCCCGCGCCTCGGACCCCGAGGAACTCAGCCTCGTGCTCGTTCCCGCCGAGCAGACGCTGGGTCACGAGGATGAACAGGACGCCAAAGTTCGTCCCGAGGAAAGTCGCCCAGCCGGAGTGGCGCGTACCTTCTACGAGCAGGCCGAAGCTGGCCCCGAGCATGAGACCCGCGGCGATCGCGTTCGCCAGTGCCATGCCCTTGGCCGATACCGTGCGAATGAAGAGGAACGGCAAAGCGCCCAGCGACGTGGCAAGCGCGGTGAGCAGCGCAAAGACGAACACGTGCGCCGTGGGATTCGCCGCCATCCACGCGCTCACGCGATGCGCCCCCCGAGCAGGGCGACGACGCCGGCGGCCACGCTCACCACGACCGCGATGCTCGTGCGCCCGGTGGATCGGTAGCTTTCAGGGAGCAACTCGGCGAGGCAGAGATAGGTGAGCGCACCAAACCCGAAGCCGAGGAGGGGGGCGCCGGCCACCGGGACATCGACGGCCAGCGCGAAGGCCGCGACGGCCAACAGCACCTGGGGGACATTGGTCAGAACGCCAAGCGCGCCCGCTGCGGACCGAGAACGGCCATGCGCGAGCAGGAGCGACCCGAGGACCTCGCTCTCCCAGACGTTGTGCACGGCAAGCGTGCCGACGAGAAATAGCCCGAACCGCAGGTCGACCGCCATCGCGGCGCCGATCGCGACGCCTTCCGGGGCCGCGTGCAGCGCGCTGGCCGCCACGGCGCGCCCCGGGCGAAGCACCTGTTGGCCGGTGCCGAGCCCGAGCCAGAGATGCGACGCGTAGCTCGCGGCGACCCCGGCCACCGCTCCGAGTGTCGCGGCAGTTCCGTCGTGCGCCAGGCCGACGCTCATCAACGCGTAGCCGACGCCCAGCATCGCGCCAGCCGCGAGCGCGCTGTAGATGCCGAGATGGGCGGTACGGCGCACGGGGCGTGCGCCGAGCAGGAAGGGACCCGGCGCCGCCGCGAGCGCGGCGAGAGACGCCCAGGCAGAGAGTCGCAGGACAGTGATGGTCGGCAGCACCGCGAACAAGATAAGGCGAATTCGCCGCCGCGCCGCCCAGGGTCCCGCTGGCCACGCGGCCACGCGAGGGGTCGAGAATCCCGAGATTGCGGTGCAGGGGACGGGTCCGTAGGGCTTCTCCCTATTGTGCGATGGCGCTACGGCGCGGCAACGATCATGGTCGCTTCTGGCATTCCTCGTTCACGGGACGGTTCGCGGTGAAAGTCCTCTTCATTTCTCCAGAGTTCCCCGAAACGTTCTGGAGCTTCACCCATGCCCTGCGGTTCATCCGGCGCAGGGCCTCGCATCCGCCCCTCGGGCTGCTCACGGTGGCCGCCATGCTGCCCGCCGAGTGGGAGAAGCGTCTGGTGGACCTGAACGTCGCGCCGCTCACCGATGCCGATCTCGCGTGGGCCGATTACGCCTTCGTGGGTGGGATGGTCGTCCAGCGTGCCTCCGCGGTCGCGGTCATCGCGCGCTGCAACGCGGCGGGCCTCCCGGTGGTCGCCGGCGGGCCGCTGTTCACGATCGAATACGAGCAGTTCGACGGCGTGAGCCATTTCGTGCTCGACGAGGCCGAGGTGTCGCTGCCCCCATTCCTGGAGGACCTCATCCGGGGGTGCGCCCAGCGGGTGTACCGAGCGCCCGAGTTCGCCGACCTCACCACGACGCCCATGCCGCTCTGGGAGCTGGCCGATCTCTCGCGCTACGCCAGCGTCGGCGTCCAGTACGGCCGCGGTTGCCCGTACGACTGCGACTTCTGCAACGTGACCGCGATGCTCGGCCACCGGCCCCGGACCAAGCGCGTCCCGCAGGTGATCGCGGAACTCGATCGGCTGAGCGAACTCGGCTGGCGGGGCAGCGTGTTCTTCGTAGATGACAACCTGATCGGCAACAAGCGCGATGCCAAGGCGCAGCTCCTGCCCGCCCTGATCGCATGGCGCGGCCGCCACCCCCACGTCCCGTTCAACGCCCAGGTGTCGATGAACCTCGCCGATGACGTGGAATTGCTGGACCTGATGGCGGACGCCGGCTTCGACACCGTGTTCATTGGCATCGAGACCCCGGACGAAACCGCCCTTGCCGAGTGCCGGAAAAAGCAGAACCTCGCGCGCGATCTCGTGGCCGATGTGAAGCGGATCCAGCGCGCGGGAATCGCGGTCCAGGCGGGGTTCATCGTCGGGTTCGACAGTGACACTCCGTCGTCGTTCCGGCGACTGTCCGAGTTCATCCAGAGCAGCGGCATCGTCACGGCCATGGTCGGCATGTTGCAAGCGCCGCCGGGCACGAGGCTCTTCGAGCGCATGCGACTCGAAGGGAGAATCACGGACGCGATGAGCGGAGACAACGTGGACGGCACCACGAACATCCTGCCGGTGATGGGCCTCAACACGCTGCGGGGGCACTACCGCGCGCTGATCGGGCAACTCTACGAGCCCAAGCACTACTATGCTCGCGTGCGGACCTTCCTGCGAGAGTATCGCGCGCCCGCCGTTCGGCCGCGACTCGACACCCAACGCGTGCTCGCCTTCTTCCGGTCGACGGCCCGTCTCGGCGTCTTGGGACGGGAACGCCTCCAATACTGGCGGCTCCTCGGCTGGACGCTGTTACGGCGTCCCCGGCTGCTCCCGCATGCCGTCACCCTCGCCATCTATGGCTACCACTTTCGCCTGATCAGCGAAGGGGTGAACCGGTAGAACGCCCAGCCTCCGCCTGGCGACCTGCGCCGAAGACTCCTAGGATGTAAGGGGCAATCGCGCCCAACCAGGAGAGGCCATGCCGTTCGACGCCGCGCACCTGCACCTGATGGTCAACCATTTTCCGGTCGTCCTGAGTATCGTCGGGATGGCATCCCTCGCCGTAGGGGCCGTCACGCGACGCGATTTCTACTGGCGGGCAGGGCTGATCCTGATGGTGTTGGCCGCCATCGCGGCTGGCGTGGCGATCCTCACGGGCGAGTCCGCGTCCGATGAGATTCGGCAACGCGCGTTCGTGGTGCGCGGAACGATCGGCGCGCATTCGTCCGCTGCTTACGCCGCGCTCTGGGCGCTGCTGGTCGCCGGCGTGATTTCGGGCTACGCCTGGTGGAGTGCGCGCGCCCGTGAGGTGATGGCGCTGCCGGCGTGGCTGCGGGAGCTCGTGCTGATCCTGGCGCTCGTCGGCGCCTCCCTCGTCTCGTATGCCGCGTACCGCGGCGGGATCATCGTGTACGATGCGCCGGTGCTGCAGACGCTCAGGGCACCGTCGGCGCCCTGAGCGCGATGGCGGCGTTGGCCGCGGAACACCTGCCGGCGCCGAGGTGCACGCGCGCGTCATACCGTCATGCGCGCTAGTCTATAGAAGAAGCTGAACTCCGATCGCCGCTGGGATTCGACCCGCGTACGGAAATGCCGGACGACGAGGGGGCGGAATCCAGACGGCGCGGTTCCACAAGCCTCCCGTTATATTCGGACATGGCCTCCAAGGGCTTTCGCGCGTTCGCGGTCACGATGGCGCTCGTCTTCGCCCAGTTCGGAACGATGACGGGAGCCGGGCCGTGCGAATGTGGCAATGCTGACATGGCCCCGATGGCCACGATGGCGCCCGCTTCGCCGCACGACCACATGCCCGCCCGAACCGGAACGCATCAGCCCGTCCCGTGTTCGCAGTCGATGTCGCACAGCGAATGCGGGAGCATGGCGTCGTGCGGCATCCCGGTCATGGCCGCATCGGCCGTGCAGCTTCCGGCCGCTCCTGTGCCAGCGGTCGACTCCTGCCTCGTCGTGATCACGACTCCGCGGAGCGTCGCGCGCGGGCCGGAACCGCCCCCCCCGCGAAGCTGATCCCACCCATCTGATACGCACCGCCGCGGCGCATTCCGCGCCCGCGGCCCATGGGGACGCGCTCCGGTCATCGATCGGCGCGCCATTGGGAGACGAACATGGAAGCGATCATGCGGCGCATAGCGCGCCGTGCCCGCTGCGCCACGTGCGCGGCCCGCATCACTGGCGCGGCCGCCGGCGCCGCCGTGCTGCTCGCGCCGCGCGCGGCCGGGGCGCAAGCCGCGCCCGCGGGGCCCGCCCTCCGATTAGGGGACGCGTATGACCAACTCGACGCAGCCAGTCCTCGCATCGTGGCCGCCCGCGCGTTGGCGGCCGCGAGCGCCGCCACCGTACGGTCGGCCTCACTTCTGCCCGATCCACAGGTCCAATTCGGCTTCATGAATTACTCCCTGCCGGGCCTCGGACCGATGGCGCCGCTCTCGATGGCGCAGCTGCAGGTCATGGAGGTGATTCCACTTCCCGGCAAGCTCGGTCTCGCGGGCGCAGCGGCGCGCGCGCAGAGCGACGCCGCCCGTGACCGGGCCGACGCGACGTTCTGGACGGTGCGCGTCGATCTCGCGAGCGCATTCTACGATCTGTATCAGACCGACGCGCAGTTGGCGGTGGCCCGTCGCACGCTCGCGCTGCTCCGCGACATCGAGAACACCGCGCAGGCAATGTACCGCGTGGGCGAGGCGAGCCAGCCCGACGTCCTGCGCGCGCAGGTCGAACGTGCGAGAATGGCGGAAGACACGCTGCGCATGGTGGCCATGCGGAGCGCCGCAGCGGCCCGATTCGACGCCGAACTCGACCGCGCCGCCGACAGCACACTCGGCACGCCCGTCCTTCCCGCGTTTCCCGCCACGGTCCCCTCCGTGGATTCGGTCCTTTCGCTCGCGCTCCGCGATCGCCCGGAACTGCGCGCGGGCGCGGCCGACGTATCCGCCGCGGAACGCCAACGCGATCTGGCGGCGCGGAACGTCTGGCCGGACATCACCGTCGGCATGCAACTCGGTCGCCAGGCGGGCGGGGTCGGGAATCTGATGGGAAGCGCCATGATCGCCGCTTCGATCCCCGTGTTCGCGAACGCCCGTCAGGGCGGCACCCGCGATGCGGCGGCGGCGATGGCGGCGATGAGCCGCGCCGAACTTCGCGCAACGCAAGCCGACACGCGCGCCGCGGTGATCACGGCCTACGCCGAGCTCGTCCGCGCCCGCCGCCTCACGGCGCTCTACCGGAACACCGTGCTCCCCGAGGCCGATGCGGCGGCCACGTCGGCCCTGGCCAGTTACCGAGTGGGCCAAGTCGACTTTCTCACGGTCCTCGACGATCAGCTGACCGTGAACCGATACGACCAGGCGGTGCACGAACTCGAAGCCGACGAAGGCAAGGCATGGGCCCGGCTCGAAGCCCTCGTCGCTCGCCCCCTCATGAACGCACACTCCACGGCCGCCGCGGCGGCCGGAGGTGATCGATGACCGAAGTTCTTGGACGGCGCCACACGCGCCGCGATTCGATACTCCGTTGGACGGGCGGTGTTCTGGTGGTCGCTGGCGCCGCCGTGGTGGCGCATTTCGCCGGGCGGCGCCCGGAATCCCAGGCGGCACCAGTGGTGACGGGGTCCGACTCCGCCGGCACGGCTGGCCGGCAGGCGGTCATGCTCTCGTCTGCCGAAGCCCACCGCATCGGCGTGACCTACGCGCCGGTCACCATGGACCCGGTCGTGCGCGAGGTGCGCACGGTCGGGCAGGTGTCGTACGACGAGGAGACCGTCTCCACCATCGCGCCGAAGCTGGATGGGTGGGTGGACTCGCTGTTCGTCAATTACACGGGGCAGACGGTGAGACGTGGCGATCCACTCCTCACGATCTACGCGCCGATGGCGGTGGCCGCGGAGGAGGAACTCGTCCTCGCCCGACACCTCCGCGATCGCGTGCGGCACGGCACCGCCGATGCGCAGCGCGGGGCCGAAGAACTCCTCGTAGGCGCGCGGCGGCGCCTCGCGTACTGGGACATTCCCGCCGCGGAGATCGCACAGGTCGAGTCGACCGGGGTGGTGCGAAAGACGCTCACGCTGCGGTCACCGGTAACGGGCGTGGTCGTGCAGAAGGCCGTCGTGGCGGGTCAGCGCATCTCGGCTGGGGACGCGCTCTATCAGATCGTCGATCTGCGAACGGTCTGGATCCAGGGTGAGGTGTTCGAGCGCGATCTGCCCGCCGTGCGCCTCGGCCAGCGCGTGCACGCGACCTTCGAGGCACTGCCGGGTACCGTGCGCACGGGACGCATCACCTTCATCGATCCCACCATCAATCCCGACACGCGGACGGCCCGGGTGCGCGTGGCGCTGGCCAATCCAGGCCTCGAGCTCAAGCCCGGGATGTACGCCACGCTCACGGCAGCCGCGCGCGAATCCCCGAACACCCTGAGCGTGCCGCGCAACGCCGTGCTCTCGACGGGCGAACGCAACATCGTGTTCGTGAAGCGTCCAGACGGCATGCTCGAACCGCGGGAGGTGGTGCTCGGCATGGCCGGGGATGACCGCATCGCCGTGCTGCGCGGGCTGGCCATGGGCGATACGGTGGTGTCGTCCGCCACCTTCCTCATCGATGCGGAATCGAATCTCGCCGAGGCGATGAGTGGCATGGGCGGCATGCCCGGCATGGACATGGCGCCGCCGAAACCGACCACCGGTCGCCACCACTAGGAGACGACGATGTTGACTCGCATCATTGGCTGGTCGGTGCGCAACCCGCTGCTCGTCATCCTCGGAGCGGTCGCCGCGGTGGCGCTCGGAATCTGGGCGCTCGAACGGACGCCCCTCGACGCGCTTCCCGACCTCAGCGACGTGCAGGTGATCGTGCAGACCGACTATGACGGTCAGGCACCAAGGATCGTCGAGGATCAGGTCACCTATCCGATCGCCGCCGAGATGCTCAAAGTGCCCGGATCGAAAACGGTACGCGGGTACTCGTTCTTCGGGGTCTCGTTCGTGTACGTGATCTTCGAAGACGGCACCGATCTGTACTGGGCCCGCACGCGCGTGCTCGAATACCTGAACGGCATCAAGGCCAAGCTGCCGGCCAGCGTCACCCCCATGCTCGGGCCCGATGCGACGGGGCTGGGATGGGTGTACCAATATGCGCTCGAGGACACCAGCGGCCGGCTCTCGATCGCGGATCTGCGCAGCCTGCAGGATTGGAACATCCGGTATGCGCTGACCGCCGTGCCGGGGGTCGCTGAAGTCGCGTCGGTGGGCGGCTTCGAGAAGCAGTACCAGGTGGACGTGGATCCCGCCAAGCTCCTCGCCTACGGCATTCCCATCACGCGCGTGATGGATGCCATCCGGAACGCCAACGGCGATGTCGGTGCCATGGTCATGGAGCTGTCGGAGCGCGAGCAGATGGTGCGGGGGCTCGGCTACCTCAAGTCCGTGGCCGACATCGAGGACGTGGACGTCGGCGCCACCGCGAACGGGACGCCGATCACGGTGCGCGATGTGGCCCACGTGTCCATCGGGCCGGCGGTACGCCGCGGGATTGCCGACCTCGACGGCCGCGGGGACGCGGTCGGCGGCATCGTGATCATGCGCTTCGGGCAGAACGCGCTGACCACGATCCGCGCCGTCAAGCAGCGCCTGACCGCAGTGGCCAAGACGCTGCCGGCCGGAGTCGTCATCGTTCCCGTCTACGACCGGAGCGATCTCATCCAACGCGCCATCGCGACGCTGCGCAGCAAGCTGTTCGAAGAATCGCTCATCGTCGCGCTCGTCTGCGTGCTGTTCCTGGTACATGTGCGATCGGCGCTCGTGGCCATCCTGACCCTGCCCGTGGGGATCCTGCTCGGATTCATCGCCATGCGGCTGGCCGGCGTCGGCGCCGACATCATGAGTCTCGGCGGCATCGCCATCGCCATCGGGGCAATGATCGATGCGGCGATCGTGATGATCGAGAACATGCACAAGCATCTGGAACGCGCCGCTCCGTCCGAGAGCGCAGACGGCGGGCGAACGTTCGACACGCGGTCCCTCACCGCGGCCCAGCGCTGGCAGGTGGCCCTCGATGCGGCGCGCGAGGTCGGGCCCTCGCTGTTCTTCTCATTGCTCATCATCACGGTCTCGTTCCTCCCCGTATTCAGCCTGCAGGGCGAGGAGGGGCGGCTGTTCCGCCCGCTCGCCTTCACCAAGACCTTCGCGATGGCGGCGGCCAGCCTGCTCTCGGTGACCCTCGTGCCGGTCACCATGGGGCTGTTCATTCGCGGGCGCATGTACCGCGAGCACGCCAATCCCATCAATAGGTGGTTGATCCGTCTATACCGCCCAATAATCGACGGCGTGCTGCGGCACCGGGGCGCCGTCGTCACGGGTGCCGTGGCCGTGCTCGTGCTCACCTGGATTCCGTGGTCGCGCATGGGGAGCGAGTTCATGCCCCCATTGCGGGAGGGCACGCTGCTGTATATGCCGACCACCATGCCGGGCATCAGCATTGCCCGCGCCCGCGAGATGCTCCAGGTGGAGGACTCGATTCTCAAGAGCTTCCCGGAGGTCGTACACGTCTGGGGGAAGACGGGGCGAGCGAACACCGCCACCGATCCCGCCGGATTGGACATGACGGAAACGACGATCACGCTCAAGCCCGAGTCAGATTGGCCGAACGGCATGACGCAGGACCGGCTCGTGGCCGCGATGGACTCCGCCGTACGCACTCCGGGGATCGTCAATTCGTGGACGATGCCGATCAAGGGCCGCATGGACATGCTGGCGACCGGGATCCGGACGCCGGTGGGCGTGAAGATCTTCGGGCCGAACCTCGACACGCTACAGCGTATCGGGCAGGACGTGGAACGAGCGGTCCAACGAGTGCCCGGCACCCGGAGCGCGTTCGCCGAACGTACGGTCTCAGGCTACTACCTGGACATCAGCATCGATCGGGAGAAGGCCGCACGGCTCGGACTCAACGTGGGTGACGTCCAGACGGTGATCGCCGCCGCGATCGGCGGCGTGGCCGTGACGCAGACCGTCGAGGGACGCGAGCGCTATGCGGTGCGCGTGCGCTATCCGCAGGAACTCCGGGATACGCCTGAGCGGCTGGCGGAGGTACTCGTGCCAATGGACCATCAGGCGAGCGCGGCCACGGGCATCAGCGCCGGCCCGGCGCTGGGAACCGCGCTGACCGGTGCGGCAGGGCCATTTCCGACGATGGCCGGCCGCGTGGGCCAGGTGCCGCTCGGTGAGGTCGCGACGATTCGCGAGGAGACCGGGCCGATGGTGGTGCGTACGGAGAACGCGTCTCCTACCTCCTGGGTCTACGTCGACGTGGTCGGCCGCGACATCGGCAGTTACGTGGCAGATGCGCAGCGGGTGGTTGAACGGGAGGTCACCCTGCCAGCGGGCTACCGGATCGAATGGAGCGGGGAATACGAATACATGCAGCGGGCCAAAGCACGCATGAAGCTCGTGATCCCTGCCACACTCGGGATCATCTTTCTCCTGCTGTTCCTCAACTTCCGCACGGTGGGCGACACGCTGCTCGTCCTGGCGTCGCTGCCCTTCGCGCTGGTCGGCGGCTTCTGGCTGGTCTGGCTGCTCGGCTACAACTGGTCGGTGGCCGTGGCCATCGGATTCACTGCATTGGCCGGCGTGGCGGCCGAGACCGGCGTGGTGATGCTGATCTATCTCAATCAGGCATGGGAGGCACGCCTCGCACACGGCACATCTCCCACGGTGCACGACCTCTACGCAGCGATCATCGAGGGCGCCGTGAACCGCGTGCGGCCGAAGATGATGACGGTGACCGCGATCATGGCCGGCCTGCTCCCGATTCTCTGGGGCAGCGGCGCCGGGGCCAGCGTGATGAAGCGCATCGCGGCGCCGATGGTGGGTGGCATGATCTCCAGCACCGTACTCACCTTGATCGTGATTCCAGCCCTCTATTCCTGGTGGAAGGAGCGCGCCTTGTGAGCGGTCCCGAATCCCGCGCACGCCACGCTCCTCGGTCGTCAACGATACGGGGACGCGTAGCGTCCGCGAGCCAGGTATTCATGCGCGATGAGCGCGACGACCGCGAGGTCGATGACGGTAATGGCCCAGAGAAACGCCGACGGGCGAACGGCAATCTGGTACGATTGATAGGCTATGAATCCGCCGAACACGACGATGGCGGTTGGATACGCCCAGCGGTGGCCTCGCGCAACCGCCGCCACCAGCAGGACCTTCATCACGCCATGCGCGACGAGCACAATTCCCGCAAAGACTTGTACGGGGAACACGTCTCGACTCGCCCGGAGGAATAGATTGGCCAGAAGGTCTTTCGGATCCTCTCGCAGTTCCCCCCGAATGAAGAACAGCACGATGGCATTGATCGCCCTTGGGGACAGCAACAGCAGGGCAAGCCCGCCACCGAGTTCCAACACACCGTCCACGGCTTTGGCGAGCATGCCAAGCCGAAACAAACGGTGCCACACGGGCAGTGGGATGGATCGAGCGCTCGTCATCGTACCGGTTGCTCCTCGTGGGTGATGCCGGCGGAATACCATACCCGACCCGCGCGCGTTCGATCCGGCGTGTTATCGGACTGACAGGAGCGCGGCCTAGGATGTGACATGGCGCGCATTGCGACGAGGCGCCATCTCGGTATCGAACGCACCCATATGGCATGAGGGCACGGCGTGGATAGGCCGCGAGGCTTGACGTGGTACGCAGCGGCGGGCTTGCTGTCGATTGCGGCGCCGGCGTTGAAAGCGCAGCATCCCGGCGCCACGGTTCGGCTGTCGGTCCGCAGTGATCGAGGAGCGCTCCCTGGATCGCTGGCGCGCAGCGGCCGCCTGACGGCGCGCACGGACTCAACTGGTCGTGCCACCCTGCAGCTGGCCGCAGGCGCAACGCAACTGACCGTGACGAAGTTCGGCTTCACACCGGACACGCTCGCACTTCAGCTTTCCACCGGCACCGATACGTCGATCGTGGTCGAACTTCAACCCACGGCGCAACTCGTGGCGCCGGTGATCGTCACCAGCACGCGCGCCGACCGCCGGATCGAGGACGAACCGCTCCGCGTGGAGGTGTTGGGCGGCGACGACATCAGCGAGAAGAACGAGATGCGACCGGCCGATCTCAGTTCGCTCCTCGACGAGCTCAGTGGTGTTCGTATGCACACCACCTCGGCTTCACTCGGCGCCACCAACATCCGGCTCGAGGGCCTTCCCGGGCGCTACACGCTCGTGCTCAACGACGGGCTGCCGCTCTTCGGTACCGTGGCCAGTGGATTCGGGTTGGTGGAGCAACCACCGCTCGATCTCCGTCAAGCGGAAGTGATCAAAGGCGCGGCGTCGGCGCTGTACGGGCCGGCAGCGCTCGGCGGGGTGGTGGACTTGGTCTCGCGGCGCCCGCCCGACACGTCGCAGGCGCTGGTGAACGGCACATCGCAGGGCGGGGCCGACCTTCTCGTCTTCGACGCACGGTCGCTCACGCCGCACCTCGGGCTGACCGTGCTTGGTGGCCTCCACCGTCAGCCCACGGTCGATCCCGATCACGACGGGTGGACGGATGTTCCAGGCCTGCGCCGCGTGGAAGTACGGCCGCGCATCTTCTACGACGACAGCGCCGGCCGGTCGTTCATGATCACCGCTGGCGCACTCAGCGAAACCCGCACCGGCGGCGCGCTGTTCGGTCGAACCGGGCTTCCCGGTTTCCTCGGCCGTGACAGCCTGGCCACGCGCCATGTCGATGTCGGCGCCACGGGCAAGCTGCGCATTTCGGATGGGTTCTCGCTCGCCCTCCGCACGTCTGCGAACCTGCAGGACCGTCGCCGGATGGTGAACGGCGCGGCGGAACGAGAGCGCGAAGGTACCACCTTCGGCGAGTTGTCCGGGACGACCGTCTGGCAGCGGCAGGTCCTGATCGTGGGCGCCGCATGGCAACGCGATCAGTACTCCAATCGCACTGGACCATGGGCGGACCAGACGACCTCCACGCCGGGCCTCTTCGTCCAGCACACGTACGCGCCGGCCTCGTGGATCGCGTCCACGCTCGACGGGCGGTGCGATGCGTCGAGCGTATTCGGAACAATCTGCACGCCCCGAGCGTCGCTGCTGTTTCGGCCGACGGCCGTGTTGAACGTCCGGGCCTCCGTGGGCGGCGGATGGTCAGCGCCGTCGGCGCTCAACGATCAGACCGAGGCGATCGGGCTCGCGCACGTGCGCGAGCCGGTGCCTCTCGAAGCCGAGCGGGCGCGTTCGGCATCGCTCGACGTCACCGCGTCGCACGGACCACTCCAGGTGAGCGGGACGTTGTTCGCAGATGCGGTCCGGCATCCGGTCGGCCTTCGGCCGGTCCCGGGCGACACCAGCGGGCTCGTGGACCTCGTGAACGCAGCGGGCGATCTGCGCACGCATGGCGGGGAGCTGTTCGCCGTGTACAACCAGGACCCATTCGTGGTCACGGCGTACTACGCGGCTACACGCAGCCGCGAGATCTCGCCCGCCACCGGGCGACCGCGCGAAGCACCGTACGTGCCTCGTGAGGAGGCCGGCCTCGACGCCGCCCTTGAAGACGACGACTCAGGCACGTACCTGGCGACCGAGATCTTCTATACGGGCCGGCAGGCCCTCCAGGACGATCCTTACCGGGCCGTCTCGGCGCCATACACCACGCTCGGTATCCTGGCGGCGCAGAGGTTCGGACGGGTGACCGTGTTCGTGAACGCCGAGAATCTGACCGGCGTGCGACAGACCAGCTTCGAACCGTTGATGAGGACCACCGTTGGGGACGGCGGCCAGTGGTCGGTGGAGCCGTGGGGGCCGCTCGACGGCCGGCGATTCAACGCCGGCGTCCGATGTGACTTCTGAGACGACCCACAGCGCCCACGGGATTCCCGCGCACGGGTGATTCCCAGCATTTCGAGCGTGCTGGACCTCGACATCCGCAACCGAATGGCCGTAGCTTCACGCGTCTTCCACCAGAAGGTGCGCCCCGCCATGTCGCCTGTGCTTCGTACTGCTCGCCTCCTGATCGTAAGTGCGGCGTTGGCCGCCCCGCTGGCGTCTCTCACCGCGCAGGGCGAGTCCATCGACACCGCCATGATCGCGAAGATCCGCGAGGTCGGACTGAACCACTCGCAGGTCATGGACCACATGGAGTGGCTGGCCGATGTGTACGGACCACGGCTCGAAGGCAGTCCGGCCACCGAGAAGGCAGGGCAGTGGGCGATGCAGACCCTCAGGTCTTGGGGATTGTCCAACGTCCACGAGGAGCGGTTTCCCTTTGGCAAGGGATGGTCGCTGGTGCACTTCTACGCCGAGATGGTGTCGCCGCAGGAGCAGCCGATCATCGGCATGCCCAGGGCGTGGACGCCGGGCACGAACGGCCCGGTGGAAGCCGACGTCGTGCGGCCCGACATCGAGAGCGAGGCGGACTTCGCCAAGTACCATGGCGCATTGCGGGGTAAGATCGTGCTCACGCAACCCGCGCGGCCGGTCCGGATGCTCACGGGACCGATCATGCTCGAGTACACGCCCAAGATGATCGACGAGATGATGACTCCCCTGCCGCCGGGGTGGAAGCCGCCGGTGCGGCGGCCGGGTCCGGCGCAGCGCTTCCAGGCCGAGCTGCTCCGTTTCTACCAGAACGAAGGCGTGGTGGCATTGCTCGACCGCGGAATGAACGCCGATACGGTCACGGGCGGCAGCGACCTGTCGTGGTTCGCCCAGCACACCGACGGCGGCACGTTCATGGTCCAGGCCGGCGGACCGCGCGACTCGACCGCGGGGCGGGGACTGCCTGAGATCACGCTCGCCGTGGAACACTACAACCGCATGGTGCGCATTCTTGCCCTGGGCGTGGCGGTAAGGATGCGGCTCGACGTGGACACGAAGTTCTACGACGAGGCCACGCCGCGCGGGTTCAACATCGTCGGCGACATCCCGGGTACTGACCCCCAGTTGAAGAACCAGATCGTGATGATCGGCGCGCACTTCGATTCGTGGCACGGCGGCACGGGCGCTACCGACAACGGCGCCGGTGACGCGGCGATGATGGAAGCGGTGCGCATTCTCGAGGCGGTCGGCGCGAAGCCGCGACGCACGATCCGCATCGCACTCTGGGGCGGCGAGGAGGAGGGCCTGCTGGGCTCAAAGGCGTATGCCACGGCACACATTGGCGACGCGGCCACGGGCAAGGTCGAACCAGGGTACGAGACCTTCGACGCGTACTACAACCTGGACAACGGTACGGGAAAGATCCGCGGCATCTGGATGGAGGACAACGCCGGCGTCGCCCCGATCTTCAGGGCGTTCCTGGCGCCGTTTCGTGATCTGGGCGTGGATCTGTTCAGCCCGCGTCCGGTGCGGTCCACCGACCACGAAACGTTCGAGGCGTTCGGGCTCCCGTCGTTCCAATTCGTGCAGGATCGACTGGAATACGCGGCTCGCACCCACCATACGAACATGGACGTGGTGGATCGCGTGCAACCCGGCGACATGAAGCAGATGTCGACGATCGTCGCGGCCATGGCCTGGCTCACGGCTCAGCGCGATGGGATGCTGCCGCGCAAACGTCTGCCCAAGGCGACCTCGCCGGGCGCTATTTGACGAATGTCTTGTGCTCCCGCAGCACTTCCCAGTGCTTCCACTTCTTTCCCACGAGCCCGACCACCAGGGTGTAGTTCACACCGCCCAGGTGCGACTTGCCGTCCCGTGCCTTGTCGGCCCAGCGAACCGAGGCCTCGATATGGTACTCGCCCTCGCGCACGCCCTTCGTATCCACCGCGTCGATGGTGAAGAACACCCCACCATGGGTGATCGTGCACTCCTCCTGCGCCTTGTCGCACAGGATCGCCGCACTCCGCGTCCTGAGGAGCGCGGGTAGCGTGAGCGCGAAGTCGCTCTCTTTCAACTCCCCGAGCAAGGGCCGGAACGCTTGGATCGTCGCCGTCTGATCGAAGACGATCGGACGGTAATTGAGGGGGCCGTCGCCGATGTCGCCGGCGTGCGGCACCACATGATCCGCCACGGCCCGTACGATGGTGCCGGCTTGCGCCGACGTCATTCTCGGCGCTTGCATGGCGAACAACATGAGAATAAGCGAGAACATCACGGTCGTCCTCTCCCACGTGCAAGAAATGGTATCAACCTCCGGCGCCCGGCCGAGCCGGTCCCGCGCCGACACGCTTGAAATATTGCCGACGCGGGGCGCCGGCGGGACTGGTGCCGGCAGATTCGTACGGAATTTGTGCGGGCCCGCGCCGTGGACGGCCGTCGGGCCGTGAATGGGGGGGCGGCATTGCCGCGCGCCACGCAGGGTCGCAAGTTTCGAGCATGACGCAATCGCTTCGACTCTCGCACTTCATCGGCGGCGTATGGACCCCGAGTACCGGCGACGAGTGGATTTCGGATCTCAATCCATCGGACCCTCGCGACGTCGTGGCCACCGTGCCGCGCGGCATTTCTGCGGACGCCCACGCCGCCATGAGCGCGGCCCAACGCGCCCTGGATGCCTGGCGCAACCTTTCCGGGCCTGCGCGTGCCGAGCACCTGCATCGTTGGGCGGCCGTGCTCGCCGACCGCCAGGAGCCGCTGGCCCTGGCCATGACCCGCGAGGTGGGAAAGCCGATCACCGAGTCGCGCGGCGAAGCGGCGCGCTGCGTGGCCATTCTGCGGTATTACGCGGGCGAAGCGGTCCGAAACATGGGCGACGTGATTCCCGCGCAGACCGCGGGCGCGCTCCAGTTCTCGCTCCGCGAACCGCTGGGCGTGGTGCTGCTCATCACGCCGTGGAACTTCCCCGCCGCCATCCCACTATGGAAGGCGGCGCCAGCCCTGGCGTTCGGCAATACGGTGGTGCTCAAGCCCGCCGAGGGATCGTCGTACGTGGCCACGCTGCTGGCCGAGAGCGCGCACGCGGCTGGCATGCCGCCCGGCACGTTCAACATCGTGCTGGGCTCGGGGGCGGCGCTCGGTCCAACGCTCCTGCACGCACCCGAACTGCGCGGGGTGAGCTTCACCGGATCGGCGGCCGTCGGCGCGCAGATCGCCGCCGCCGGTGCCGATCGCAATATCCGCTACCAGACGGAGATGGGCGGCAAGAACGTCGCTATCGTGCTTCGCGACGCCGACCTCGCGCAGGCCGCGGCGCTCACCGCCGCGGGCGCCATGCGGTTCGCGGGCCAGAAGTGCACGGCGACGAGCCGAGTGGTCGTGGCACGCGAAGTCGAGGACGCATTCCTGGCCCTACTCAAGCAGCAGATCGCCGGGCTGCCCATCGGCCCCGTGACCGATCCCAAAGCGGCCGTGGGCCCGGTCATCTCGGAGCAGTCGCGACATTCCCTGCGCCACGCGCTCGCCAACGCCGGCGGCGACCAAATAGTCGCCGCCCCGATTCCCGGTGGGCCGGAATTCGCCCACGGCTACTTCGTGGAGCCTACGATCGTGCGCGGACTATCGCCCGACGCGCCGGTGGCGCAGCAGGAGCTGTTCGGCCCGGTGCTGGCGTGGCTCGCCGCCGACGATCTGGAACACGCACTCGCGCTCGCCAACAACACGGTGTACGGACTGAGCGCGTCGCTGTTCACGCGCGACGTGCGGAGCGCGCTGACCTATATTCGCCGTATCAACGTGGGCCTTGTGCGTGTGAATGGCGACACGACCGGGGTGGACCCGCACGCGCCGTTCGGCGGCATGCGTGGTTCCAGTTCCGGAAGCCGCGAGCAGGGACCGGCGGCCCGCGAGTTCTACACCGAAACCAAGACCGTCCAAATCAATCCCTGAGGGCGCGCCATGCAACCGCACGACTGGTCGGGGGTCTTCTCCGCCATCACCACGCCGTTCCGCGGCGACCTGTCGGTGGACCACGCGTTCCTGGCGCGCCACGTGTCGTGGCTCGTCGACCGCGGAGTGCGCGGCATCGTGCCGCTCGGCTCCCTGGGCGAAGGCGCCACGCTGAGTGCTGCCGAGAAAGTGGAGGTGCTCGCCACCTGCCGCCGGGCGACGGCCGGTCGCGTACCCCTGGTGGCCGGCATCGGCACACTCGCCACCGCCGACGCCGTGGCGCTGGCATGCCAGGCGGAACGCCTGGGGTGCGACGGCTTGATGGTGCTGCCGCCGTACGTGTACCGCGGCGACGCCCGCGAGACGCTCGCCCATCTGAGCACTGTCATTGCGGCCACGCCACTGCCGTGCATGCTGTACAACAATCCGATCGCCTACGGCACCGACGTCACGCCCGCCCAACTCGGCGCGCTCGCGCGCCACGGGAACCTGCACGCGGTGAAGGAATCGAGCGGCGACATCCGCCGCGTGACCGAGATCATCGAACGGCACGGCGACCGGTTCCGGGTGTTCGTGGGCATGGACGACGTGATCGTGGAAGGCATCGCGGCCGGCGCCGTGGGATGGATTGCCGGGCTCGTGAACGCCCTCCCCGACGAATCGGTGCGCCTGTTCGAACTCGCCGCGAGTGGCCGGGCCCACGAGGCGCGGGAACTGTACCACTGGTTCCTGCCGCTGCTTCGCCTCGACACGGTCCCCAAGTTCGTACAACTCATCAAGCTCGTGCAGCAGGAGGTGGACATCGGAAACGCGCGCGTGCGGCCGCCACGATTGGAACTCCTGGGCGCCGAGTTGGACGGGGCGCTGGCCATCATTCGCGCGCAGCTGGCCGCCATCCCACAGTCGGCGGCATGATGCCGCGGGAGCTGGCGACGGAGGTCCAGGTCGTCGATTCCCACACGGAAGGCGAGCCCACGCGGGTCGTGATCGCCGGGTGGCCCATGCCCGCTGGCGCCACGATGGCGGCTCGGCGCGATGATATGCGAACACATATGGAAGCCCTCCGCCGCGGCGTGGTGCTCGAGCCGCGGGGGCACGAGGCGGTGGTCGGGGCCCTGCTCACGCCTCCCGTCGAGGCCGGATCAGCGGCCGGCGTGGTGTTCTTCAACGACGTCGGCTACCTGGGCATGTGCGGCCACGGCACGATCGGCGTGGTGCGCACGCTGCAACACCTGGGACGCCTGGCGCCGGGCGACGTGCGGCTCGACACCCCGGTGGGCACGGTGAGCGCCCACCTCGAAGCCGACGGCGCCGTGACGATCGCCAACGTGCCCGCCTACCGCGCCGCGGCCGACGTGGAAGTGGCGGTGCCGGGCGTGGGCACGCTGAGCGGCGACGTGGCGTGGGGGGGCAACTGGTTCTTTCTCACCGGGTACGACGCGCTCTCCCTGACCGCTCAACACATTCCCGAGTTGACCCGCATCGCGATGAAGATCCGCGAGGCCATCCGGGCGCAGGACATCACCGGAAGCGACGGCGCCGACATCGATCACATCGAGCTGTTCGGCCCGCCCTCCACCCCCAACGCGGACAGCCGGAACTTCGTGCTCTGTCCGGGCTCGGCCTACGACCGGTCGCCATGCGGCACGGGGACATCGGCCAAGCTGGCCGTGCTCCACGCACGCGGACAGCTGGCGCCGGGCCAACGCTGGGTGCAGGAGAGCATCACCGGCAGCACGTTCACCGCATGGTTGGAGGAACGGGGCGGGCAGCTCGTGCCGCACATCCGCGGCCGGGCGTTCATCACCGCGCAGAGCACGCTCTTCTTCGATCCCGCCGATCCATTCCGCTCCGGGTGGCGCGCCGGATGAGCGGCCCGCCGCGTCCCGACGCCGTGATCGTGGGGGCGGGTATAGTCGGTGCCGCGTGCGCCTATGAGTTGGCACGCGCCGGGTTGCGCGTTATGGTGTGCGACACCGCGTTCCCGGGAAGTGGGGCCACGGCGGCCGGCATGGGGCACATCGTCGTGATGGACGACTCGCCCGCGCAGCTGGCCCTCACGGCGCTCTCGCGGCGCTTGTGGGCCGACCTCGCGCCGGGGTTGAATGCCCCCTGCGAGGACCGCGCGCCGGGCACGCTCTGGATCGCGGCCGACGCGGGCGAGATGCGGGCGGTGGAAGACAAGCGCGCCCTCTGCGCGTCGGTCGGCGTGCGGGCGGAGGTGCTCGATCGTGACGCGCTCGCCGCCGCCGAACCGAATCTCCGGCCCGGCTTGGCCGGCGCGCTGCTCGTGCCCGACGACCGGGTGCTCTATCCGCCCGGCGCTGCCCGGTGGCTGCTCGAAGCGGCGCGCGAGCACGGCGCCGTGATTCGCGCCGGCGTGACCGCCAGCGCCGTCGCCCCGGGATCGGTGACCCTCCACGCCGCCGGGCGCACCGAGAAGACGGACGCCGGGGCGATCGTGCTCGCCGCCGGCATCGATACGGGTTCGCTCATCCCAGGCCTGCCGGTGGTGCCGCGCAAGGGACACCTCGTGATCACCGACCGATACCCGGGGCTGGTGCGGCACCAGCTCGTGGAACTCGGCTACCTGCACAGCGCCCATACGATGACCGGCGCGTCCACCGCGTTCAACCTCCAGCCGCGGGCCACGGGCCAGGTGCTCATCGGCTCCTCGCGCGAACTCGTCGGACGCGACGCGTCGATCAATCGCGCGATCGTCGCCGACATGGTCCGCCGCGCCGTGGAGTTCGTTCCGCGGCTGGGACACTGCCTGGCCATCCGCACCTGGACGGGATTCCGCCCGGCCACGCCCGACGCGCTGCCACTCATCGGAGCCTGGCCCGCCGTCCCCGGTGTCTGGATCGCCGCCGGCCACGAAGGATTGGGGATCACCACGGCCACCGGTACGGCCGCGCTCATCGCCGCTGGGGTGCTGGGGACGGCGCCTCCCATCGATGCCGCACCGTTTCGCCCCGACCGGCCGATGCATGCCGCGGAGGCGGCATGAGCGGCGCGATCACCATCACCATCGACGGCCGCACCCACGAGGTGCGGCCCGGCACCATGGTCGTGGTGGCGCTGCTCGACGCCGGCACGTCGGCCTTCCGCACCTCGGTCCGTGGAGCGCCCCGCGGCCCAGTGTGCGGTATGGGTGTCTGCTTCGAATGCCGAGTGACGATCGACGGGCAGCCCCATCAGCGCGCCTGTCTCGTAACCTGTGAACCGGGGATGGACATCCGCACCGCGAACCTCGCCGATGGCTGACGCCCTGCGCGTGGACGTCGCCGTGGTGGGCGCCGGCCCGACAGGGCTTGCCGCGGCTGCGCGCGCCGCGGAGTCCGGCGCGCGCGTGGTGGTCGTGGACCAGTCGTCACATCTCGGCGGGCAGATCTGGCGCCACCGCGAGCGCGCCGAGCTCTGGGCGGCGGCGCGCGCCTGGATGGACCGCTTCGAAGCGTCAAACGCACGGTATCTCCCGCGCGCGACGGTCGCCGACGCCTGCGGCGGACGGTTGATGGTCGTGACGTCCGAGGGGCCGCTCACGATTCATGCCGCCGCGACGGTGCTCGCCACCGGGGCGCGCGAGCTGTTCCTGCCGTTCCCCGGTTGGACACTGCCCAACGTGTTCGGGGTGGGCGGACTCCAGGCCCTCATCAAGAGCGGCCTCTCGGTGCAGGGCAAGCGCGTCGTGATCGCGGGGACGGGACCGCTGATCTTTCCCGTCGCGGCCACCGTGGCTGCGCACGGGGCACGCCTCGCCGCAGTGTGCGAGCAGGCGCGGCGCCGTGACGTGTTCGCCTTCGGTGCCGGCCTCTGGAATTCGCCGGCCAAGCTGTGGGCCGCGGCGACGTACCGCCGTGCATTCCGCGGCGTGCCGTTTCGCATGGGCACGTGGGTGGAACGCGCCGAGGGGGCGCGGCAGGTGGAACGCGCCACGCTCACCGACGGCGGCCGGCGGTGGACGGTGGAGTGCGACCTGCTGGCCACGGCGTGCGGACTCGTCCCCAACGTGGAGCTGGGAATCGCCCTCGGCTGCCGCATCGCGGGAGGGATGCTCGTCGTGGACGACGCGCAGCGCACGTCGGTGCCCAACGTGTACGCCGCGGGAGAATGCGTGGGGGTTGGCGGTGTGGACCTCGCGCTCCTGGAAGGGGAGATCGCGGGGCTCGCCGCCGCGGGCCAGCCGTCCAACCGGCTGCACCGGGCGCGCGATCGCGCCCGCGCGATGGTCGCGCGCCTCGACAGGGCGTTCGCTCCGCGGGCCGAACTCATCAGCCGCGCCGACGCGGACACGGTGGTCTGCCGCTGCGAAGACGTGCGGGTCGGAGACCTGAACCCCGACTGGAGCGGCCGGGAGGCCAAGCTGGCCACGCGCGCCGGCATGGGCGCCTGCCAGGGCCGCGTGTGCGGAACCGTGCTGGAGCGGATGTACGATTGGGCGCCTGGCACGGTACGGCCTCCGATCGCGCCCGTGTGCGTGGACGCGCTCGCCGCCGGCGGCGACCTGATCGGGTGACGCACAGCCATCGCGGCCGGTTGCCCGCAATCCGGACAAACCTGTAGCTTACGCTGCGCAGAAGGTCGTGCGGTTTCACCGTTCACATACAGGCGCCCCCAATGGCGACGTACAAATACGCAAAGGTCCCCGCACGCGGGGACGGCATCGGCTACCAGGACGGGGAACTCAAGGTCCCCGATCATCCCATCATTCCGTACATCGAAGGCGACGGCACGGGCGCCGACATCTGGCGTGCCTCCGTTCGCGTGTTCGACGCCGCGGTGGAGAAGTGCTTCGGCGGCAAGCGCAAGGTCGCCTGGATGGAGGTGTTCGCGGGCGAGAAGGCATTCACCACCTACAAGGACTGGCTGCCCCAGGAGACCGTGGACGCGTTGCGCGAGTTCCGGGTGTCCATCAAGGGTCCGCTCACGACTCCGATCGGTGGCGGCATTCGTTCGCTCAACGTGACGCTGCGCCAGGTGCTCGACCTCTACGCCTGCATCCGTCCCGTGCGCTACTTCGAGGGCGTGGGCAGCCCGATGAAGGAGCCGGGCCGGCTCGACATCATCGTGTTCCGAGAGAACACCGAGGACGTGTACGCCGGTATCGAGTGGAAGGCCGGGTCCGCCGAAGCCGACAGGCTCATCGCGATCATCAAGAACGAACTGGGCAAGGAGATCCGGGAGCACTCGGCCATCGGCATCAAGCCGATGTCGGAGTTCGGCTCCAAGCGCCTGGTGCGGATGGCCATCCAGTACGCGCTCAACCACAACCTGCCGTCGGTGACGCTGGTCCATAAGGGGAACATCATGAAGTTCACCGAGGGGGCGTTCCGCGACTGGGGCTACGAAGTGGCGCGTGACGAGTTCGCGGGGCTGGTGGTGGCCGAGGGCGATCTGGGCAGGGCGGGGACCGGCGCCCGCGCCGACGCCGTGGTGATCAAGGACCGCATCGCGGACTCGATGTTCCAGCAGCTGCTCCTACGGCCCAGCGAGTACTCGGTGCTGGCCACGCCCAACCTGAACGGCGACTACCTCTCCGACGCCGCCGCGGCGCAGGTGGGAGGCCTGGGGATCGCCCCGGGTGGGAACGTTGGGGACGGCGTGGCGGTATTCGAAGCCACGCACGGGACGGCCCCCAAGTACGCCGGCCTCGACAAGATCAACCCGGGCAGCGTGATCCTGTCGGGGGTGATGATGTTCGAATACCTGGGATGGACCGAGGTCGCCCGGATGATCGTGCGGGGCCTCGAGAATGCCATCGCGGCCAAGCACGTAACGTACGACCTGGCCCGCCAGATGCCGGGCGCAGTGGAGGTCTCCACGTCGGCGTTCGGCGACCAGATCATCAAGGGCATGACCACCTGAACGGCCGGCCTGGACCTATCACCATACACTCATATCCACCCCATGGCCATTCCGATCGCAGCGCGTGCCGCCGAGTTTGGCACGCTCGACACGCCGCTCCTCGCCATCGCACTCGGCGCCGGTGATGCGCTCCCGCCCGCGCTCGCCCCTGTGGACGCGGCCACCCTCGGCGCGATCGGCCGCGCCCTCGCATCGCGTGACTTCCGCGGCGGCCGCGATGAAGTCCTCACGCTCGCCGGCGGCGCGCAAGGCATCCGCCGCGTGCTGCTCGTGGGCACGGGAAAGCCGACGCGGCGCACCGACGCGCTGCGCCGGGCCGCCACGCTGGCGGCCCGAAACGCGGCCCGGCTGGGCACCGGCGCCATCGCCTTCTACGCCGGTCCACTCACCGCCGCCGAGTCCGAAGCCGTGACCGTGGGGCTCATCGCCGGCGGGTGGCGCTACGACGACGTCAAGACGCCGCCGCCGGCCGATGAACGGCGCGCCGCGCTGGCGGCCGGCACCGTCCTCGCTCCCGACCTTGCGGCCGCCGAGCGCGGCGTCGTGACCGGAACGGCGATCGGCGAGGGCCAGTCGCTGGCCCGCACGCTCGGTATGATGCCGGGCAATCTCTGCACGCCTGATTTCCTCGCCGACACGGCGCGTGACATCGCCAAGCGACACGGCTTGCCGTGCACGGTGCTCGGCCGCGCCGACATGGAAAAGGAGGGGATGGGGTCGTTCCTGGCCGTGGCCCAGGGTACGCCGCAGGACCCCAAGCTCATCGCGCTCGAATACCGGAAGGGCCCCAAGAACGGCAAACCGGTGGTGCTCGTCGGCAAGGGACTGTGCTTCGACTCGGGCGGTATCTCCATCAAGCCGGCCGCGAGCATGGAATGGATGAAGTACGACATGTGCGGGGCAGCCGGCGTGCTGGGCGCCATGGAGGCGATCGCCCGCCTGGGGCTCGCCGTGAACGTGGTTGGCCTCGTGGGCTCCACCACCAACATGGTCTCGGCCACGGCGGTCAAGCCGGGCGACGTGGTGAAGAGCCACCTGGGCAAGTACATCGAGATCATCAACACCGACGCCGAGGGGCGGCTCGTGCTGGCTGACGTCCTGTCGTACGCCCGCCGCTACGAACCGACGGCCGTGATCGACGCGGCCACGCTCACCGGTGCCTGCGTGATCGCGCTTGGACACAGCGCCACGGCCGTGCTCGGCACCGACCGACAGCTCGTGCAGGAAGTGCTCGACGCCGGCGACCGGTCGGGCGAACGCGGCTGGGAGTTGCCGCTGTGGGACGATTACAAGCCGCTCATCAAGTCCGAAGTGGCCGATATCAAGAACGTCGGCGGCCGCGCGGCGGGAACGATCACGGCCGCGCTGTTCCTGGCTGAATTCGCCGAGGCGTTCCCGTGGGTTCACCTCGACATCGCCGGCACCGCGTATAGTGAGACCGATCTGGTGACCATCCCCAGCGGCCCCACGGGCGTACCGGTGGGCATCTTCGTCGAGTTCGTGCGGGGGCGGGCGAGCTGACGCGTTCACTGGTCCGCGCCCTCTGGTGTGCCGGCCTCGGCCTCCTGGTCGGGGCCGCTTTGCCTTCGGCGGCCCGCGCCCAGGGGCGGGACACGGTCGTCAAGCGCGACACGTTGGTCAGGCGCGATACCTCGGCCAAACGCGACACGCTGGTGAAAACGGACTCCGCGGCCAGAGCGGCGGCCCGCGTGCCTGGCAACACCGTGCCACCAGCGGACACGACGGTGCGGGCCGACACCGCTCCGCCGCACATACCGCTGCCCGTCGATACGGTGCGGCGCGACACGATCAAGGCACCGTTGGCCCACGCCGAACTGCCGCAGACCGCGGATCCCACGGGCAGCTATCACCTCGACCGGGACGAGATCTTCGCCACCGGTGCCCAGAACGTGGGCGATCTGCTCGACCGGCTGCCCGGCGTCACGCAACTGCGCGCCGGATGGATGGCCGCGCCCATGACGGCGACGTACCTCGGCGACGCGGCGCGGGTGCGCGTGTTCCTGGACGGGGTGGAATACCAGTCCTTCGATCCCCATGCCGGCGGCTCCCTCGACTACAGCCAGATCCCGCTCTGGCCCATCGAGGCGGTCACCGTCGAGCGGTCGGCGAGCGAAGTCCGGGTGTACATGAACACCTGGGAAGTGGACCGCACCACGCCGTACACGCGCACCGACATCACCACCGGCGACCATCAGACCAACCTCTACCGCGGGTTCTTCGGGCGCCGGTTCAAGCACGGGGAGTCGCTGCAGTTCGGGGTGGAACAGTACGGAACGGCTCCCGAACCGCAGGGAGCCACCAGCGATCAGCTTTCGCTTATGGGACGAGTCGGCTGGGCCCATGGTCCGTTCAGCGTGGACGCGTTCATGCTCCAGGTGCGCACCCATCGAGGAACGATCACCGACCCGTACAGCCTCGACTCGCTCGATCAGTTGGATGCGACGCGGCGTGATGCGTATCTGCGGTTCGGGGTCGGGAGTCCGGACCGGGGCCCCTGGTTGCAGGCCATCGCCGCGACGACGCGCTACCAGTTCGCCGGCGGAGCGACGACGGTGCCCACGATCATCGACTCCACCAAGGCGGCCGGCGACACGACGGTGTCCGGCGCCCAGTACCTGCTGACCGGCGGATTCACGCGGTGGGGGGTGCGGGTGAGCGGGGCCGCCCGCTATTTCGCGTCGTTCAATCGCGCGTTCGTGGCTCAGGACAGCGCGCACGACACGACGACCGTCCAGGGATCCCCGGCCGCCGATTCGTCCGGGGCGCCTTCCGTGAAACCCTGTTGCTGGCGCCACGGACTGTTCGTGCCGAGCGTGCGGGCCGACTTCAATCTGTGGAAGTTCTCGGTGTCGGCGTTCGCCGAGGGGCAGGGACCCGATTCCGTGTCGCGCCGCGAGGCGAACGCCGTGTTCGCTCCGTTCAGCTTTCTCCGGTTTGCGGGAGCGGTGGGCTCGGAGCGAGATGCCCGAACTCCGGACAGCCTCCTCACGCCGGGCTACCGGCGCCTCGAAGCCGGCCTCCGCATCCACGACCTCTGGCTGGGCGGCGGCACCATCATGCGAGGCGCGGTGATGCTGGCGGCCCCGGCGCTGGTCAACGATTCCCTCACCCGGGTGAGCGAACCGTCGGCCACGGCCACGTTCATTTCGGTCCGGGGGCGGATCTGGAGGGGCATCAACGCCGACGCTTTTGCGCTCAAGTGGAACGACAGCACGGGGTTCTACCGTCCGCAGTACCAGACCCGGGCCCAGTTGTACATCAGTACATCGCTCCTCGACCGGTTCCCGGACAACTCATTCCATATTTTCTTCGGCGCCACCCACGAGTACCAGTCTGCGACGTACTTTCCCGTCGGCGCCGCCGGAGTGGAGCGGCTGCCGGGCTACCGGACGATCGGGGCTCAACTCGAAATCCGCATCGAACGGGCGGTACTGTCGTACCGGTTCACCAACGCGCTCGGGGAGAAATACCAAACGGTGCCCGGGTTCCAGATGCCACGGCAGTCTTCGGTGTACGGCATACGTTGGTACTTCTGGAATTGACAAGGTCGTTGTGGTGCCGTAACTTACGAGTCTGTCCATGATTCGGAGCATGACGGGATTCGGCACCGCCGACGGCGCGGTGGGCGGCGCACGGGTCACCGTGGAACTGCGCTCGGTCAACCACCGGTTTTTCAATCCCAGCATCAAACTGCCGGGTGCCATGGCGCGATGGGAAGGCGAGGTGCGGGAGGCGGTGCGCCGCGGTATCGGCCGCGGCGCGGTGACCGTCACGGCGCGCGTGGAGGCCGCGGCGTCCGCGAGCGCGGCGATCGACGAACAGCGGTTCGGAGCATACGTGGCGCGGTTGCGCGAGTTGCAGCAGCGGCACGGACTGCCACCGGAGTCGCTCGACGTGGCGGCGGTGCTGCGCCTGCCCGACGTGGTGGTGAGCGGTAGCGCCGAGCCGGCGGTGGAAGGCACGGCCGACGAGTTGGTGGACGTGGTGGACCGGGCCGTGGCGGCGCTCACGGCCATGCGGGAGGCAGAGGGCGCTCGGCTGGCAGTCTACCTCGACGAGCGGCTGGCGATCGTGGAGGGGGCACTGACGCGCATCGGTGCGCGCGCGCCGGAGCGTGTGGTGGAGCAGCGCGATCGCCTGCGGGCGTCGGTCCAGGAGTTGGCCGGCGGCGTGGCGCTCGACGAGGGTCGGCTGGAGCAGGAGATCGCGCTCCTCGCCGATCGGCTGGACGTGAGTGAGGAGATGTCGCGGTTCCGCGCCCACGTGGCGGCATTCCGCGACACGATTCGCGGCGCGAGCGGTGACGGGGTGGGCAAACGGCTGGGGTTTCTTCTGCAGGAAATGCTCCGCGAGGCGAACACCACGGGGAGCAAGGGGAACGATGCGGTGGTGGTGACCGACGTGGTGCTGATCAAGGAAGAGTTGGAACGGATTCGCGAGCAGGTCGAGAATCTCGAATGAGTAATTTTCCCGTCATCCTGTCGGCCCCGTCGGGCGGCGGGAAGACGACGATCGCCCGGACGCTGCTGGCCCGCCGGCCGGACCTGGGATACTCGGTGTCGTGTACGACGCGGAGCCCGCGGGCTGGTGAAGTGAATGGACGGGACTATTACTTCTTGTCGCGCCGGGAATTCATCGACCGACAGGGGCACGGGGATTTCGCGGAGTCGGCGGAAGTGCACGGGAACCTCTACGGCACCCTGCAGGCGGAAGTGGATCGAGTGTTGCAAGCCGGCAAGCACGTGATCATGGACATCGACGTTCAGGGGGCGCTGCAGTTCCGGCGCGTCTTCCCACAATCGGTGACCGTGTTCGTGTTGCCGCCGTCCGGCGAGGTGCTGTTGCAGCGACTGCGGGAGCGCGATACGGAAAGCGGCGCCCAGATGGTGGCGCGGCTGCACTCCGCGCTCCAGGAATTGCAGGCGGTGGATGAGTATCAGTACGTGGTGGTGAACGATGATCTCGGCACGGCGGTAGATCTGGTGTCGTCGATCATCGATGCGGAAGTGGCCAGTCGCGATCGCGTGGCGAACCTGCGGCATCAGGTCACGCAGTTGATCGACCGGTTGGAGCGGGAAATCGAGAACCATTCTCTCTGAACAGGGCCGTCTAATGCGAGTGTTCACACCCAGGGAAGTCGCGCAGCATGCCGCCAACAAGTATCTCGGCGTGCTCGTGGCATCGAAGTACGCGCGCGTCCTCAACGAGTTCCCGCGCGACCGTTCCGCGATGGGCGAGAAGAAGCTCACCACGCGCGCCATGGAAGAGCTGTCCAGCGGAAAGCTCGTCTATCGCGTCGTGCCGCGGCGCCGCGGCGAGTAGCCGCGCCCAGCCATCGCGGGCACACGCCCGCCTCGCTTCGAGTCGCATGAGTCTCGCGTCCCCTCGGCCCTACGCGTCGCGCCGCGTTCTGCTCGGCGTCACCGGCGGAATCGCCAGCTATAAGTCCGCCTGGGTGGCGCGTTTGCTCACCAAGGCGGGCGTCGAGGTGGACGTGGTGATGACCCGCGCCGCCACCGAATTCGTGGGGCCGGTTACGTTCGAAGCCCTCACCGGCCGGCCCGTGCATACCGAGCTGTTCGACCCCGGCCACGCCCTCGAACACATCACCCTCGCCCGCCAAGCCCACGCAATCGTCGTCGCGCCGGCGACGGCCGACTTCCTGGCGCGCGCCGCCTCGGGACAGGCCGACGACCTCCTCACCGCCTGCCTCCTTGCCGCCACGTGCCCGGTGCTGCTCGTGCCGGCCATGAACGACCGCATGTGGGCACACCCGCAAACCCAGCGCAACGTGCGGCACCTGGCGGAACTCGGCTACCACGTCCTGCCGCCGGACGAGGGCCTGCTCGCGGTGGGCGAGGGCAGCGGCCCGGGGCGTATGCCGGAACCCGAGACGATCGTCGCACACGTGGGGCGCCTGCTCGAGACGCGCGGGCCACTCACCGGCAAGCGCGTAGTGGTCACCGCCGGACCGACTCGCGAGGCGATCGACCCGGTGCGATTCATCTCCAACCACAGCAGCGGCAAGATGGGCGTGGCCGTCGCCGCAGCCGCCTGGCGGCGCGGGGCCGACGTGGAATTGATCGCCGGGCCGCTGTTGGTCGAGCCTCCCGTGGGCCCGCGGGTCACCCACGTGGAGACCACGGCCGAAATGGCCGACGCGGTGCGGCGTGCGCTGGGAGCCGCCGACGCGCTGGTGATGGCGGCGGCGCCCGCCGACTTCACCCCGGCGCACGTGGCGACGTCCAAGATCAAGAAGGGCGCCACGGCGCCGACGCTCACCCTCGATTTCACGGTGGACATTCTGGTCTCGACGCGCAGCGCGCGCCGGCCGGGGAGCGTGATCGTCGGATTCGCCCTCGAAACGAACGACGTGCTCGCACACGCACGCGCGAAACTCGACGACAAGGAACTCGACCTGATCGTCGTCAACGACGCCACCGAGCCGGGCGCGGGGTTCGGCGTGGACACGAACCGGGTCACGCTGCTCGATCGCGCGGGTGGAGAGACCCGCCTCGACCTCATGCTCAAGACCCAAGTGGCCGAGGCCATCCTGGACCGCGTAGAGGGAATGCTCGGTGGACGCTAGGGAGCAACTGCGACGGTACCTGGAGCAGCGCCGAGAGATGGGCGAGTCGGAACTCGTGCTCGATAATCTCTCGGTGGAGGACGCCCTGCGTCTGCTCGGCGCCGGGAACCCGGTCCCGGGGGGCAGCGCCGACTGGCGCGCCACGCTCAAGCAGGCGGGCGCGACCCCTGGCGATGCGGCCCCGGTCAAGCCTCCGCCGCGCCAAACACAGCCGCCCGCCCGCGAGCACGAGCCGGCCCCCGAGGCGCGGAACGCGCCGGCCGTCGATCCGATGCGCAAACGCGGGGCCTTCGAGCCGCCGCGGGCCCAACCCCAGTCGACGGCAGCCCCCACCGGCGCTCCGCCCAATGGACTCGTCGTGGGGAATAGTTCGCGCGAACTATTCGGCGCCCAGCAGCAGCCGCAGTACGGCACGTTGGATGAGATCGCCAGAGCGGTGAGTTCCTGTACCAAGTGCGCGCTCCACAAGGGGGCGCGAAACGCGGTGCCCGGTGAAGGCAGCCCGAATGCCGCCCTCATGTGCGTGGGGGAGGCGCCGGGCGCCACCGAGGACGAGACCGGGAGGCCCTTCGTGGGGCAGGCAGGCCAACTCCTCACCAAGATCCTTGCCGCGATCGACCTGAAGCGCGAGGATGTGTTCATCGGCAACGTGCTCAAACACCGCCCGCCCGGCAACCGCAACCCGTTGCCGGACGAAGTCCGGGCCTGCAGCCCGTATCTGATCCGTCAGATCGAGTTGATCCGGCCCAAGGTCATCCTGGCGCTGGGTACGTTCGCCGCGCAGACGTTGCTCGAAACGAAACTCACGATTGGGAAGCTCCGGGGACAGGTGCACCGATACTATGGCGTGCCACTGATCGTCACCTATCATCCGGCCGCCCTGCTCCGAAACCCCTCTTGGAAGCGCCCTACCTGGGAAGATGTCCAGCTTGCCCGCCGAATACTCGACGACACCATCGCCCGTGGGTGACGCGTTCCGCGACCGGCAGCCGCCGTACTCGGAAGACGCCGAACTCGCCGTGCTGGCCGCCATGCTCATGGACCAGGACGCGATCGAGCGCACTGGAGAGATCCTCAACGACTCGATGTTCTATGTCGAGCGCAACCGGCGCGTCTTCCGGGCCATCACGGCGATCTCCCAGCAGGGCACGGTGGTCGATCCGCTCACACTCGCCGAGGAGCTGAACCGGCGGGGCGAACTCGACGCGGCGGGCGGCAAGGAATACATCGGCTTCCTGGTGGACGCCGTTCCGACCGCCGCCAACGTCGAGTATCACGCCAAGATCGTCCTCGAGAAGGCGCTGATCCGTTCGCTCATCCAGGTCTCGACCGGAATCGTCACCGACGCGTTCGCCGGCCAGCATACGGCGGCGGAGCTGCTCGATGCGGCGGAATCGCGGATCTTCCAGGTGAGCGAGCAGCGGAAGAATGCCGGGTTTGTCCGCCTCAAGAATCTGATGTGGCCGGCCATGGAGCACATCGAGTTGCTGCAAAAGGGCGGCAAGACGATCACCGGCGTGGCCAGCGGTTTCACCGACCTCGACGAGATTACGTCGGGGTTCCAGAACTCCGAACTGGTGATCGTCGCGGCGCGGCCCTCCATGGGGAAGACGGCCTTCACGCTCAACCTCGCGCAGCACGCGGCGATCGAGAACAATGTCGCGGTGGCCTTCTTCTCGCTGGAAATGAGCAAGGAGGCGCTGGTACAGCGCATGCTGACCAGCGAGGCCCGCGTGGACGCGCAGCGCCTGCGCAAAGCGACGCTGCGCGACGACGACCTGCCGCGCCTCGCCCGCGCGGCGGGCATTCTCAGTTCGGCGCCGATCTGGATCGACGACTCGCCTGGCCTCACGCTGCTCGAGATGCGTTCCAAGGCCCGCCGCCTCAAGGTGGAGGCCAACATCGGGCTCGTCATCGTCGACTACCTGCAGCTCATGTCCGGGCCTACCAATGCCGAGAGCCGGCAGCAGGAGGTGAGCCAGATTTCGCGCGGGCTCAAAGCGCTGGCCAAGGAACTCGGGGTCCCGGTCGTGGCGCTCTCCCAGCTCTCGCGCGCCCCCGAGCTGCGTACCGGCGAGAACAAGCGGCCACAATTGTCCGATCTGCGGGAATCTGGTGCGATCGAGCAGGACGCCGACCTTATCATGTTCCTCTACCGCCAGGAGTTCTACGACGGTCCCACCGACAAGGACGGCAACTCGCTCGAAGGCAAGTCGGAGGTCATCGTGGGCAAGCAGCGCAATGGTCCCACCGGCATCGTGAACCTGTACTTTCACAAGCACTACACGCGGTTCGAGAACTACACGCAGCGTAACACCGGGCCGTGAGTTCAAAGGCCAGAACCGTGTACCGCTGCACCGAGTGCGGCGCCGACCACCCCAAGTGGGCCGGCCGCTGCGAGACGTGCGGCGAATGGAACACGCTGGTCGAGGAGCCGGTGGCGATGGCCGTGGCGCCCCGCACCGGCGCGCAACGGCGTGCGCTGGGCGCGCGCGGGTTGGGGGGCGGGGGCAGCGTCGCACCCGCGCCGCGCCTGCGCGAGGTGAAGGGGGGCGCCACCGAGCGCTGGGCCACCGGCATCGACGAATTCGACTTCGTGCTCGGCGGCGGACTGGTGCCGGGCTCCATGGTGCTCGTGGGCGGCGAGCCCGGGATCGGCAAATCGACCATCCTGCTGCAGGTGGCGGCCAGTCTGGAACAGGCCGGACGCGCGACGCTCTACGCCTCGGGCGAGGAGTCGCCGCTCCAGGTGAAACTGCGCGCCGACCGGCTGGGCGGCGCCGCAGCCGAGGTGTCGCTCCTCGCCGAGACGAATCTGGAAACCGTTATCGCCACGGCAGCGGAGCGCGCGCCGGCGCTCCTCGTGGTGGATTCCATCCAGACCCTGTTCACCTCCGATCTCGAGGGAGCGCCAGGCAACGTGGGGCAGGTGCGGGAGTGCGCCGCCCGCCTCATGCGCTTCGCCAAGGAGAGCGGCACGGCGGTGATGGTCGTGGGGCACGTGACGAAGGGGGGAGGGATTGCCGGCCCCAAGACCCTGGAGCACATCGTGGACACGGTGCTCTACTTCGAGGGAGACGCCACCCTCGACCACCGGTTGCTCCGCGCCACCAAGAACCGGTTCGGCAGCGTGGACGAGATCGGCGTGTTTCGTATGACCGAGCAGGGGCTGGTGCCGGTGGCCAATCCGTCGGAGCTGTTCCTGGGCGACCGCAACTCATCGGCCTCCGGCAGTGCGCTCACGGCATTGATGGAGGGCTCGCGACCGATCCTGCTGGAAATCCAGGCGTTGGCCACGCGCGCCGGATTCGGTACGCCGCAGCGCGTGAGCACGGGGCTCGACAACCGGCGGTTGGCCCTGCTGCTCGCCGTGCTCGACAAGCGCGCCGGACTCACCTTCGCACAGTTGGACGTGTTCGTGAACGTGGTCGGCGGCGTGCGCCTCCAAGAGCCCGCCGGCGACCTCGCCGTGGCGGCGGCGCTCGCGTCGAGCATCCACGACCGCGCCCTGCCGAGCGACGTGCTGTTCCTGGGCGAGGTCGGGCTCGGCGGCGAGGTGCGCCCCGTGTCGCAGGCGGAACGACGAATCGCCGAAGCGGCCAACCAGGGCATGAGCCGCGTGTATCTGGCCGAACGTGGCATTCCCAAGCGACGCAACCCCAAGGTGCAAACGGTGGGCGTGCGCACGGTGAACGACCTGTTCGAACGGCTGTTCGCGTGAGCCCTCCCCCCCGGAACGTGGGCGCCGTGATCGTCGCCGGTGGCACCGGCACGCGCGTGGGCGGCGCGGAACTCAAGCAGTTCCGGTGGATCGCGGGCAAGCCGATGCTGCTCCACTCGCTGCAGACGTTCATGGCCCACCCGCGCGTGGTGGCCGTGGTGTGCGTGCTTCCCCGCCAGTATGCCGGCGACCCGCCGCCGTGGATCTTCCAGTGCGATGTGGACCGGCTGCTCGTCTCGGTGGGCGGCCGCACGCGCACCGAGTCGGTGTACAATGGGCTCGACGACCTGGCAGACGAGGCCGAGATCGTGCTCGTACACGACGCCGCGCGTCCGTTCGTCGACGCGGCGACCATCGACCGCGTGATCGCCGGCGTGGAGCAGGGCGGTCCCGCCGTGGCGGCGCTCCCCGTGGTGGACACACTCAAGGAAGTGGACGACGCACGAAACGTGGTGCGTACGGTGGATCGATCGAACCTCTGGCGCGCGCAGACGCCGCAAGGGTTCCCGCGTCGCCTCATCGTGGACGTGCACCGCGAGGCGCACGCGCGCCACCTCGATGCCACGGATGACGCCGCGCTGTGCGAACAGTTCGGACATCCGGCGGTCGTGGTGCGCGGTGACGAACGAGCCATGAAGATCACCGAAGAGGCGGACTTCGCGCGCGCCGAGGCGTTGTTTCCCCTGCAGGCATGAGACCGGCCCCCCTCAGCTACCCGTTCTGGTCCCCGCAGGAGGTGCAGTCGGCCCTCCGGCCGGCTCTGGATCAGATGGAACGCCGCAAGGTGCTCGCCTATCCCACCGAGACGGTATACGGGTTCGGCGGGGCGATCGACCGCGAGTCGGTGGGCGCGCTCATCCGCCTCAAGCGTCGCCCCACAGGCAAGCCCTTCCTGCTCCTCGTGGACGGAACGGAAACACTGGCCCGGCTCGATCTCCATATGCCGAGCTACGCCGCGAACCTCGTAGCCCGCCACTGGCCGGGGCCGCTCACGCTGGTGCTCTCCGGGGGCGAGAACCGGGTGCCACCGCAGCTGCGAGGCCCCGAGGGAGGCGTGGCGGTCCGCTGGACGAGCCACCCCGCCACGGCGCGCCTCATCCAGGCGCACGGCGACGCGATCACGTCCACCAGCGCCAACCGCCCGGGGGTTCCGCCGGCGATGACCGCAGGGGAGATTCTGGCGCAGTGGTCTGATGCCGTGGCGCTCGGCGAGCTGCGCGTGCTCGACGGCGGCCGCCTCGCGCCCTCTGCTCCCTCAACCGTGGTGGACTGCATGGGTCGTCATCCCCGCGTGATCCGGCCCGGCGCCATCTCGGCGCGTGTGCTGCGCGAGAGCGTGCCCACTCTGGTCGGAGACGCTTGAGCGGTGCGCCTGCTCTTCGTCTGTACCGGCAATACCTGTCGCAGCCCGCTGGCCGCGGCCATCGCCCACACGGTGGCCGCCGAGCGCGGACTGGACGATATCGACGCATCGAGCGCCGGCACGAGCGCCTGGGAAGGGGCGTCGGCGTCGGACGGCGCGCTGCTCGTTGGGCTCGAGCGCGGGCTCGATCTCAACGCGCACCGTTCGCGGCAACTCGATCGCGAGTTGGTGGAGCAGGCCGATCTCGTGCTCGCCATGGGGCCGCACCATCTGGAACGCATCGAAGCGCTGGGCGGAGCGGGCAAGTCGTTCCTGCTCACCGCCTATGCGTCCCATGGAAAGAACACGCGGCCGGTGAACGACCCGATGGGCGCCGAGTTGGACGTCTATCGCGCTACCGCGGACGAACTGGACCGTGCCGTGCGCCAGACGATCGACCGCCTGATGGCCGAACGCGGGTCCGCCGGGGACACCGCGTGACACTCCGCCCGGGGCGGCTGGTGCTGATCGGCCATCCGGTGGCGCACTCGCTCTCTCCCAAGATCCAGAACGCCGCGCTCCGCGCCGCGAACATCCAGCTCACCTACGAACTGCTCGACGTTGCGCCCGCGTCGCTGGACCGCGTGCTGACCTCGCTGGCCGCCCAGTCAGCCGCCGGCAACGTGACCATCCCGCACAAGAGCCGCGTGGCCGAGCACTGCCACCGGCTGCTGCCGATGGCCCAGCGCACCGGAGCCGTCAATACCTTCTGGACCGAGCATGGCGGCCTCGTGGGCGACAATACGGACGCGGATGGATTCGACGACGCCGTGCGCGACCTGCTCGGCACGCTTCCGCACGACGCCGAGGTCGGCGTGATCGGGGCGGGCGGGGCCGCAGCAGGGATTATCGCGGCAATCGAACGATGGGATGCCTGCCGCGTTCGGCTGTACAATCGGACGGACTTCCACGCGCGCGCGTTGGCGGCCCGATTCGAAGGCATCGCCACCGTCGCACGCTCGGTCCGGGACGCCGTCGCCGGCGTTCCGCTCGTCGTCAACGCCACACCGGTGGGAATGCACGATGACACGCTGTCCATTCCGCTCGACGCGCTGGCACCCGGCGCCGCGGTGTTCGACGTCGTGTACCGGCGCGGTGGCACCGCGCTCGTGCGCGAGGCGCGCGTCCGCGGCCACCGCGCCGGCGGGGGACTTCGCATGCTGGTGGGCCAGGGTGCCCGCTCGTTCGAGCGGTGGTTCGGGTTCGCCCCCGACCGGGATCTGATGTGGGAGGCGGTCCGCGATCTGGGCTGATCCGCCGCATGATTCCGGCGGCCCTCGCTCTCCGTGACCTGCTCCTGCCGGTGGCCTGCGCGGCGTGCGGGCGCCCGCTGGACCTCGGAGAACCGGGCATCGTGTGCGGGCGCTGCTGGGCGCGGCTGGCGGCGTTGCCGGCGCCGCGCTGCGCACGGTGCGGGCATCCCAAGCTGCGCCCCGAGTGCCGCTGGTGCGAACTCCTCCCGCCCTATGTGCGCGCGGCCCGGTCGGTGTGCTGGGTGCACCGCGGCACCGGCCAGGCGATCGTCCACGCGCTCAAGTATCGGGGGTGGCACGCCGTGGCGCCGGGCATGGCTGAACGTCTGGGCCGGCTCGACTGGCCGGACGACGTGCTGGCGGAGCGCGCCGCGGTGGTACCGGTGCCGTTGGCGCCCGCCCGGGAACGCGAACGCGGGTACAACCAGAGCGAACGGCTGGCCCGCGCGCTCGCCCTGTGGTGGGGCCTCCCCGTCTGGCCTCAGGTGCTCACACGCACGCGCCACACGGGAACGCAAACGCAATTGACACCGGAGCAGCGACTGGTGAACGTTTCAGGCGCGTTCAGCGTGCCGGAATTCTCGCGCGGTGCGCTGCGGCGATCGCACGTCGTGTTGGTGGACGACGTGGTGACGACTGCCGCCACGCTCAATGCGTGTGCCGCCGCGCTGCACGCGGCAGGTGCGCGCCTCATCAGTTTCGCAACATTCGGCCGGGCACCCGCGGAGGGCGACCGGTGAACGACATGGGAGACGACGATGGCGACTCGTGTAGGAATCAATGGCTTTGGGCGCATCGGGCGCCAGGTACTGCGCGCGGCCAGACTGCAGGGCGTGCACGACCTGGAGTTCGTGGCCGTCAACGACCTCACGGACACCCGAACGCTGGCCCACCTATTCAAGTACGATTCGGTGCACGGCACCTATGAGGGCGCGGTCTCGGCGTCCGCCGACAGCATCATGGTGGACGGCCACTCGCTCAAGGTGCTGGCCGAGAAGGATCCGGCCAAGCTTCCGTGGAAGGACCTTGGCGTGGATGTGGTGCTCGAGTCCACGGGCCGCTTCACCAAGGCCGACGACGCCCGCAGACACATCGAGGCCGGCGCCAAGAAGGTCCTGATCTCGGCCCCCGCCAAAGGCGAGGACGTGACGATCGTGATGGGCGTCAATCACGACAAGTACGATCCGGCCAAGCACGCCATCATCTCCAACGCGTCGTGCACCACCAACTGCCTCGTGCCGATGGTCAAGGTCATCCGCGACGCGTTCGGCTTCGTGCGCGGCAGCATGACCACCGTGCACAGCTACACGAACGATCAGAACATCCTCGACTTGCCGCACAAGGATCTGCGCCGCGCCCGCGCCGCCGCGGTGTCCATCATTCCCACCACCACCGGCGCCGCCAAGGCCACTTCGCTCGTCATTCCCGAACTCAAGGGCAAGATCGACGGCATCGCAGTGCGCGTGCCCACCCCCGACGTGTCGCTCACCGACCTCGTGGTGGTCACCGAAAAGTCGACGACGGTGGATGCGGTGAACGCGGCGTTCAGGGCGGCCGCCGACGGGCCGCTCAAAGGCATCCTCCAGTACACCGAGGAGGAGTTGGTGAGCGTGGATTACACCGGCAATGCCCACTCCTGCATCTTCGACTCCAAGACCACGGCCGTCATCGATGGCGGGCTGGTGAAGGTGTGCGGGTGGTACGACAACGAGTGGGGCTACGCCTCGCGTTGCGTGGACCTGATGCAGCTCATCGCCCGCCAGCTCTGAGGGCGGGGCGATGAACAAGAGAACGGTTCGCGACCTGCGCGACGCCGAGGTGAAAGGGCGTCGCGCCCTAGTGCGTGTGGACTTCAACGTCCCGCTCGACGACGCCGGCCGGATCACCGACGACACGCGCATCCGCGCCGCGCTCCCCACCATCGAACTCCTGCTCGCTCGTGGCGCGCGCGTGGTGCTCCTCTCACACCTGGGCCGCCCCAAGGGCAAGCCTGACGAGAAGTTCTCGCTGCGTCCGGCCGCCGCGCGCCTCGCCGAGTCGCTTCCCACCCGCCGCGTGAAGTTCGTGAGCGCCACGGTGGGTGCCGACGCCGTAGCCGCCACGCGCGACCCGAGCGCCGACGTCGTGCTGCTGGAGAACACCCGCTTCTTTGGCGGCGAGGAGAAGAACGACGAGGCGCTCGCCCGGCAGATGGCCGAGTTGGGGGACTTCTACGTCAACGATGCCTTCGGCAGCGCGCACCGAGCGCACGCATCCACCGAGGGCGTGGCTCGGTTTCTCAAGCCCGCCGTCGCCGGACTCCTCATGGAACGCGAGCTGCAGTACCTCGGCACCGCACTGACCAACCCCAAGCGGCCCTTCGTTGCGCTGCTGGGGGGCAGCAAGATCTCGGGCAAGATCGACGTGGTCGAGGCCCTGCTCCCCAAGGTCGATGCGCTGCTCGTCGGCGGCGCCATGGCGTGCACGTTCTTCAAGGCCATGGGACTTGAGACGGGCAAGTCGCTCGTCGAGGACGACCGGGTGGCCATGGCCAAGGAGCTGCTGGCGCGGGCCGGCACTCGGCTCATCGTGCCGCACGACGCCACCGTGGCGCCGAGCGTGGACGACGCCGCCAAGGCACACGCCGTGAAGCGCGACGCGATTCCCCCCGGCGAAGCCATGCTCGACATCGGCCCCGATACCGCCGGGTCGTACGCACGCGCGATCGCCACTGCCAAGACCGTGGTGTGGAACGGACCGATGGGCGTGTTCGAGAAGCCGCCGTTCGATGCCGGCACCAACGCCGTGTCCCGCGCCATGGCCGACGCCACGGCCCACGGCACCACCACGATCGTGGGCGGCGGCGACTCTGCAGCGGCCGTCGAGGAAGCAGGACTCGCCGCGCGCATGAGCCACGTGTCCACCGGCGGTGGCGCGTCGCTGGAGTTCCTCGAAGGCAAGACGCTTCCCGGCGTCGCAGCGCTGGACGACGCGGCGTGATCGCGGCGCCCATCTTCGCCGCCAATTGGAAGATGAACCACGGGCCCACCGAGGCCGGGGCGTTCATGCGCGCGTTCGTCGCCCGCTATGCGGCGCGCGACGACCGCACGGTGATGTTCTTTCCGTCGGCGCTCGCCCTGGCCGCGGCGCGCGACGCCGCGAGCGCGCGGCGGGACCTGTGGTTTGGCGTGCAGAACATCTCCGGCGAGGAGAAGGGCGCGTTCACCGGCGAGAACTCCGCCCGCATCGCTCGCGATGCGGGTGCCACGGCCACGCTCGTGGGCCACTCCGAGCGGCGTCACGTATTCGGCGAGACCGATCAAGCCACCGCCGACAAGTGCGCCCAGGCCGTATCGCACGGCCTCACACCAGTGTTCTGCGTTGGCGAAACGCTCGACGAACGTGAGCGCGGACACACCCAATCGGTGGTGTTGCGGCAATTGCGAGCCGGCGTGAGCCGCCTCGACGCCGCACAATTGGGTGGGCTCGTCCTGGCCTACGAGCCGGTGTGGGCCATCGGTACGGGTCGTAACGCGACTCCCGCCGACGCCGCTGCGGTGCACGCCGTCCTGCGCGCGGAAATGGGCGCGCTGGGCGCGATCGGGCACGTGCCCATTCTCTACGGCGGAAGCGTGAAGCCCGACAATGCAGCCGCGCTGCTCGACGCACCGGGTGTGGACGGCCTGCTCGTCGGCGGGGCGAGCCTGGACGTGGAAACCTGGCTATCGGTGGTGGCAAGCGTCTGATGCGGCGTCCTTGACGCGGCGGGCTAAGTCTCGCGATATTTATGGCTTGCGTAGTTTTCCGATCTCCTGATACGATACGCCCATGCTGTACAAGATTCTCCTGTTTCTCCTCGTCGTCGACAGCGTCTTCCTGCTGGCCGCAATCTTGATGCAGGCCGGGCAGGGCGGTGGGCTCGCCGCGACGTTTGGCGGCTCCAGCAGTTCGGCCGAATCCATCTTTGGCAGCCGGCAAACCGGGAATCTGCTCACCAAGGCCTCGTGGTGGTGCGGCGGGCTGTTCCTCGCGCTCGCCTTCATGCTCTCGCTCGCGACGTCGCGGAGCGCCTCCCCGCAGTCGGTGCTGGACAACGCGTTCCAGAATCCGCCCGCCTCGGCACCAGCACCGCTGGGCAGCGGCGAGACCAGCGGCGCGGTACCCTTGCAGACGGCGCCGACCACCACTCAGCCGGCCGCGCCGGCAACGAAGACTCCGCCCACCGACACCAAGAAGAAGCCCTGACGGTGACCACGGCTCAGTATCATCCGGGGTTCCTCCTCCTCGAGGACGGAACCCTTTTTCACGGCACCCTGAGCGCCCCGATTCCGCCCACGGTGGCCGAGGTCGTGTTCACGACCAACATGAGCGGCTACCAGGAGGTCTTCACCGATCCCTCCTACCGCGGGCAGATCGTCGTGATGACGGCGCCGATGATCGGCAACTACGGCGTGAACGACGAAGACCCCGAATCAGCCGGCGTGCAGGTGTCGGGCGTGGTGGTGCGCGAGCTGTCGTCGGCCTACTCGAGTTGGCGGGCGACGAGTGGACTCCCCGCTTGGCTTGAAAATGCGCACGTTCCTATTATTCAAGACGTTGATACTCGTCGTCTCACGCGTCACTTGAGGACTGCTGGCGTGATGCGTGGGGTCCTCGGAACCGGGGACGCACCAGGCGCGGAAGCGATGGCGGCCCTCGAGGCCTGCCCGTCCATGGAGGGGCTGGACCTCGCCTCCCGCGTGACCACGCGCGAGCCATACACGTGGGGCGACCGGTCGGCGACGCATCATATCGTGGCCTACGACTACGGCATCAAGCGCAACATCCTGCGGCTGTTCGAGGAACACGACTGCCGGGTGACAGTGCTTCCAGCCGAGACCCCCGCCCAGGTGGCGCTGGAGTTGAAGCCGCACGGCGTATTCCTGGCCAACGGCCCCGGCGACCCGGCGGCCGTCACCTACGCCCCGCAGACGGTGCGGACCATTGCAACGGCTGGCGTACCCATCTTCGGAATCTGCCTCGGCCATCAGATCCTTGGGCTCACATTTGGCGCCCGAACGGTGAAGATGCCCTATGGCCACCGCGGCGGAAACCATCCGGTCAAGGAGTTGGCCACCGGAAAGGTGCTTATCACGTCGCAGAACCATGGATTCGCTGTGGCCGGGGACGAATCGGGCATTCCGGGAGCGCCGGCGCTGGCTGTGACCCATGTGAATCTCAACGACGGGTCCATTGAGGGGTTGCGGCACAAAGAGTTACCGATTTTCGGGGTGCAGTACCACCCCGAGGCGGCTCCTGGCCCGCATGACGCCCGGCCTCTCTTTGACGAATTCATGGACGTGGTCGAGAATTTCGGGGCTTGACGCGCTCCAAACTCTTGACACACAACACTTAACGTCCATAAGTTCGGGGAGCGCTCCGGCCTTGGAGCGCCTGACCCCGAGGCTCTTTCATGACCAAAGCTGATCTGGTTGAGCACGTCACGACGCAGATTGCCCGTACCGCCGGGCCGATGATATCCAAGAAGGACTGCGCCAGGGTCGTCGACGCCTTTCTCGATGCGATCAAAGAAGCGCTGCACGATCAGAAGAACATTGAGGTGCGCGGCTTTGGCACGTTCAAGATCCGCCACCGCAAGACACGCATGGCGCGCAATCCCCGCACCGGCTCTCCCGTGGAAGTGTCGGCCCGCCCCGTTCCCGTGTTCAAGCCTTCCAAGGAGTTGCGCGCCATGGTGGCGGACATCGAGATGGACGATCTGGACGACGACGAGGACTCCGCCGATTCCATCAAGGCCTCCAAGGCGTAGTCGTTGCAGCGCTTACATGGTCGCCTCGTCGCTTCATGCCGGGGCGATTCGTTTGTGTGGCCCTCACGCTGCCCGCGTGGACCGTATCGCGTGAGGTAAGTGCTTACCTCCCGACACCCGTTCCGATAGCATTCGCTCTATGACGTTGCGCGTGCTGCTGTTTGCCTCTTACGCCGATGCGCTCGGCGCCTCGGAAATCGACGTGGACCTGCCGGCGGGTGCGACGGTGCGCGATCTGATCGCCTCTGTGCACCGGCGCGCGGGGAACGGTCGGATCCCGCCGTCTCCGCTGGTGGCCGTGAACCAGCGTTACGCCTCGCTCGATACGCCGGTGTCCGCAAGTGACGAAATCGCGATCATCCCACCGGTCGCCGGCGGCTGATGCGCAGCGCGATCGTCGACCGCCCGCTCGCCCCGACCGCGCTCGTGGCCGAAGTCTCGGCGCCTGACTGCGGCGCCGTGGTGCTGTTCGTTGGCACGGTGCGCGACACGAATGACGGGCGCGCAGTCACCGGCATCGAATATTCGTCGTATCGCACGATGGCCGAGCGCGAACTCGCGACGATCGTGGATGAATCCGCCACGCGGTTCCATGGCGCGCGGGTGGTTGCGGAGCACCGCGTAGGAATGCTGGGCCTCGGGGAAGCCAGCGTGGCGATCGCCGTGGCTCACGGGCACCGTGGCGCCGCGTATGAGGCTTCGCGCTACGTGATCGAGGAGATCAAGCGCCGGCTTCCGATCTGGAAGCGCGAGCATTACGCCGACGGCACGCGGGAATGGGTGCACGCCAGAAGCGGAACGGCGCGCACCCCGGAGCCGGTCGCGTGAGCGACGCACTGCGCGACCAGTTCGGGCGGAGCATCGAGTACCTCCGCATTTCCGTCACCGACCGGTGCAACTTTCGCTGTCTCTATTGCATGCCTGCCGAGGGCCTGCAATGGCTGCCCAAAGCCGAGATCCTCACGTACGAAGAGATTGCCGCGACCGTGGGGCAGCTCGCCCCGCTCGGGCTGCGCCGGCTGCGGATCACGGGTGGAGAGCCGACCATTCGCCCCGACCTGGAGCGATTGGTCGCCCAACTCAGGGCCGTGCCAGGAATCGAGGACATCGCGCTATCCACCAACGGGGTCAGGCTCGAGGCGCTCGGCCCCACGCTCCGCGCCGCCGGCCTGGACCGCGTGAACATCAGTGCCGACAGCCTGCGCGCCGACCGCATCGCGGCGATCTCGCGCCGCAACCTCGGGTTCGACCCGGTGCGAGCCGCGACGGCGGCGGAACGAGCGGGGCTCGATCCGGTGAAGATCAACATGGTGGTCATGCGCGGAGTGAACGACGACGAGGTCGAGGAGTTCGCGCGGCTCACGTTGGAGCATCCGTGGCACATCCGCTTCATCGAGCTGATGCCGGTGGGCGAGATGCGCGATCTCACGTGGGAGCACGTCGTGCCGAGCGACGAAGTGCTGGCGCGCATCCGGACGTTGGGCGCGCTCGAACCGGCGGCGGGCCCGGCGCGCGGCAACGGCCCGGCGGTCTATTATGCATTCCCTGGTGCGCGCGGCACGATAGGGATGATCACGCCGATGACGCACACGTACTGCGGATCGTGCAACCGAGTGCGGCTCACTGCTGACGGCCGGCTGCGCACTTGCCTGTTCGGCGACCACGAGGTCGATCTGCGCACGCCGCTGCGTGCGGGCGAACCGTTGGAGTCGCACTTCCGCCGCGCGCTCGCCGAGAAGCCCAAGGAGCACGCGCTGTTGCAGATGAAGGTGGGCGGGCTTCGCGCACTGTCGCAGGTCGGGGGGTAGACCGCTCGGCCCGTCCGGCGCGCCGGCAGTTCAACACACGACAGGACTTCGACGCAGCGCGCAGCGCGCAGTGCGAACGGCGGATGCCACCCGAAGGGGACCTCACAGGTCCCCTTTCTTCATGGTCGTCGTCGCCATCGGCGGTGTTGTCGTCGCGCACGCTCGTGTGGCGTGCGCGGCCTTTGGCGGAATCCCGGCGAGATGCGCTCGGCCGCCCAACCGAACCGCCCGAAGCACCGTGCAGCGTTGCTCGCGCTCGCACACCGGAATACTATTCATTGGCTGTTCACTATTTCTTCTTCCCGATGGACTCATGGTCAACAAGATCACGGTGGTCGGCGCAGGCAACGTCGGCGCGACGACCGCTCAACGCGTGGCGGAGAAGCAACTGGCCCGCACGGTAGTCATGGTGGACGTGGCCGAAGGGATTCCGCAGGGGAAGGGCCTCGACCAGTGGGAATCCGCCCCCATCGAAGGGTTCGACACCCGCGTCATCGGCACCAGCGGGTACGAGGAGACCGCGGGGTCCGAACTCGTCATCATCACGGCCGGAATCGCCCGCAAGCCCGGCATGTCGCGCGACGACCTGCTGAACACGAACGCCGGCATCGTGAAGCAGGTGAGCGAGCAGATCAAGAAGAGCTCGCCCAACGCCATCGTCATCGTGGTGTCGAATCCGCTCGACGTGATGTGCTACGTGGCCAAGCAGGTCACGGGGTTTCCGCGCGAGCGCGTGCTCGGCATGGCGGGCGTACTCGATTCGGCGCGCTACCGGGCGTTCCTGGCCGAAGCGCTCGACGTCTCGGTGCGCGATATCCAAGCAATGGTATTGGGCGGTCACGGCGACACCATGGTGCCGCTGATCTCCTATACGACGGTGAGCGGCATCCCGGTCACGCAACTCATCGACCGGAGCAAGCTCGACGCGATCGTGGAGCGCACGCGCGGTGGCGGCGCCGAGATCGTGAAGCACCTCAAGACGGGCTCGGCGTACTACGCGCCGTCGTCCGGCGCCGTCCAGATGGCCGAAGCCATCGTACGCGACCAGAAGCGCATCCTGCCCTGCGCGGCGTGGCTCAACGGCGAATACGGGGAGAAGGGCATCTTCCTGGGAGTGCCGTGCAAGCTCGGGCGCCGCGGGCTGGAGCAGGTGCTCGAGGTCGAACTCACGGCCGAGGAGCGGGCGGCACTCGCAAAGAGCGCCGAGGCGGTGCGCGAACCGATGAAGGCGGTCAAACTCTGAGCGGGACGGCCGATGCGGGAAGGGGGATGAGCGATCCCACTTCCCGCATCCCGCGTTCCGAACCTCTCACCCCGAACGTCCCCACACGATGAGCTGGTTCGTCAACCTGTACCGGTCCACGATCGGAAAGAAGATCATCATGGCGGTCACGGGGCTGATCGGTATCGCCTTCGTGATCGGCCACATGATGGGCAACCTCCAGGTCTTCATCGGCCAGGACAAGTTCGATTCGTACGCCGCATTGCTGCACGGCCCCCTGGCGGAGGTCGTGTGGGTGGTGCGGATCGTGCTCGTCGTGGCGGTGCTGCTCCACATCCTCATGGCGTGGCAGCTCACGCGGCGCGCCAAGGCGGCACGACCCGTGGGGTACCGCAAGCGCGAGCCGCAGGTTTCCACGCTCGCGTCGCGGACCATGCGGTGGGGCGGCGTGCTGCTGTTGGCGTTCATCGTATTCCACATCCTGCATTTCACGGTCGGGGCGATCGATCCGGCCGGCGCATTCCACACCACCGACTCCGCCGGGCGTCACGACATCTACGGCGACGTGGTGGCGAGCTTCCGCATCTGGTGGGTCTCGGGGTTCTACCTGCTGTCGATGGCGTTCCTCGGGCTCCACCTCTTTCACGGCGCCTGGAGCTCGCTGCGCACGCTGGGCGTGGTGCGGCCCTCCGAACATCCGCTGCACCGGCGCATCGCCGCCGTCGTGGCCATCGCCGTCTGGCTTGGCTTCACCCTCGTTCCGCTCGGCGTCCTCGCCGGCATCGTGCACTAGCCATGGAACTCAAGTCGCGCATTCCGCCGGGTCCCATCGACGACAAGTGGGGCACGCACAAGTTCGCCATGAAGCTCGTGAACCCCGCCAACAAGCGGAGGCACACGGTGATCGTGGTGGGGTCGGGGCTGGGCGGCGCGGCGGCCGCCGCGTCGATGAGTGAGCTTGGCTACCTGGTGAAGAATTTCTGTTTCCAGGACTCGCCGCGGCGGGCCCACAGCATCGCCGCCCAGGGCGGCATCAACGCCGCCAAGAACTATCCCAACGACGGGGACAGCATCTGGCGCCTGTTCTATGACACCGTGAAGGGCGGCGATTTCCGCTCGCGCGAAGCCAACGTGTACCGGCTGGCCGAAGTGAGCGTGCAGATCATCGACCAGTGCGTGGCGCAGGGCGTGCCGTTCGCGCGCGAGTACGGCGGGCTGCTCACCAACCGGTCGTTCGGCGGCGCGCAGGTGTCGCGCACCTTCTACGCCCGCGGCCAGACGGGGCAGCAACTGCTGCTCGGGGCCTATCAGGCGCTGGAAAAGGAGATCGCCAAGGGCGGCGTGACGATGTACCCACGCACCGAGATGCTCGACGTCATCGTCGTCGATGGGCGGGCGCGTGGCATCGTGGTGCGCGACCTCGTCACGGGCAGGATCGAGAGCCATCTGGCCGATGCCGTGGTGCTGGGCACGGGCGGCTACGCCAACGTGTTCTTCCTGTCCACCAACGCCAAGGGATCGAACGTGACGGCCGCGTGGCGCGCCTACAAGCGCGGCGCGGCGTTCGCCAACCCGTGCTTCACGCAGATCCACCCGACCTGCATTCCAATGAGCGGCGAGCACCAGTCCAAGCTCACGCTGATGAGCGAGTCGCTACGCAACGACGGCCGGGTGTGGGTACCCAAGAAGGCGGGCGACACGCGGCCGCCGAATCAGATTCCCGAAGCCGATCGCGACTACTATCTCGAGCGGAAGTATCCGAGTTTCGGCAACCTCTCGCCCCGCGACATCGCCTCGCGCGCCGCCAAGGAGGTCTGCGACGAGGGACGGGGCGTGGGCCCCGGTGGACGTGGCGTGTATCTCGACTTCGCCGACGCCATCAAACGGCTCGGCCGGGACACGATCGCCGAGCGATACGGCAATCTGTTCGAGATGTACGAGCGGATCACCGCCGAGAATCCGTACCAGGTTCCCATGCGCATCTACCCGGCGGCGCACTACACCATGGGCGGGCTGTGGGTGGACTACAATCTCATGAGCACGATTCCGGGGCTGCACGTGATCGGCGAGGCGAATTTTTCCGACCACGGGGCCAACCGCCTCGGCGCGAGCGCGCTCATGCAGGGGCTGGCCGACGGCTACTTCGTGATCCCGCTGACTATCGGCGACTACCTGAGCAGCAACAAACTGGAGCCCGTGACGGCCGACCACCCCGACGTGCAGGCCACCGAGGCGGCGGTCGTTGAACGGACCCAACGCCTGCTCTCGATCAAGGGCCAGCGCACGGTCACGTCGTTCCACCGCGAACTGGGCAAGATCATGTGGGAGTTCTGCGGAATGGCGCGCAGCGCCGACGGGCTCAAGCACGCGCTCACCGAGATCCCCAAACTGCGCGAAGAATTCTGGCGCAACGTGACGGTGCCCGGCACCGGCGCCGAGTTGAACCAATCGCTCGAGCACGCCGGACGCGTGGCCGATTTCCTGGAGCTCGGCGAACTGATGTGCCTCGACGCGCTGCACCGCGAAGAGTCGTGCGGCGGCCACTTCCGCGTGGAGCACCAGACCGCCGATGGCGAGGCCAGACGCGACGACGAACACTTCGCCTACGTCGCGGCGTGGGAGTACCAGGGCGACCGCAAGGAGCCCGCGCTGCACAAGGAACCGCTGGAATTCGAGAACGTGCACCTGGCCACACGGAGCTACAAGTGAACCTCACCCTTCACGTGTGGCGGCAGCCGGCCCCGAACGCGGCGGGCCGCTTCGACCGCTACGAGGCGCGCGACGTCAGCCCCGACATGTCGTTTCTGGAAATGCTCGACGTGGTCAACGAGCGGCTGATCGGGGAGGGCAAGGAGCCCATCGCGTTCGACCACGACTGCCGCGAAGGCATCTGCGGCATGTGCGGCATGATGATCAACGGCACCGCCCACGGGCCGATGAAGATGACCACCACCTGCCAGCTGCACATGCGCAGCTTCAACGACGGCGACGAACTGTGGCTCGAGCCGTGGCGGGCCCGCGCGTTCCAGGTGGTGAAGGACCTCGTGGTGGACCGCAGCGCCTTCGACCGGATCATCCAGGCCGGCGGGTTCATCACGGCGCCCACCGGTTCGGCGCCCGAAGCGAACAACCTCGCCGTGCCCAAGCAGAGCGCCGAAGACGCGATGGATGCCGCGGCGTGCATCGGATGCGGCGCGTGCGTCGCGGCCTGTCCCAACGGCTCAGCCTCGCTGTTCACGGCGGCCAAGATCTCGCACCTGGGTCTGTTGCCCCAGGGCCAGGCCGAACGCTACCGGCGGGCGCTCAAGATGGTCGCCCAGATGGATCTCGAGCAGTTCGGCGGCTGCACGCTATTCGGCGAGTGTCAGGAGGCATGCCCCAAGGGCATCAGCATCGACTTCATCGCGTGGATGAACCGCGACTATTTCTCGGCCGTGGTCACGGAGCGCGAGGAGAAGACCATGGGCGGGGCCGGGTAGCCCGCGCCCCGCGTGGGTCAGATCTTTGGCAGGGTCACGCCGCGCTGGCCCTGGTACTTGCCCTTCTTGTCGGCATAGGAGACTTCGGGCGGCTCGTCCCCCTTGAAGAAGAGCACCTGCGCGATGCCCTCGTTGGCGTAGATCTTGGCCGGCAGCGGTGTGGTATTCGAGATCTCGAGCGTCACGAACCCCTCCCACTCGGGCTCGAACGGAGTCACGTTCGTGATGATCCCACAGCGGGCGTAGGTGGACTTGCCGACCGTCACGGTCAGGATGTCGCGCGGAATCCGGAAGTACTCCACGGAGCGGGCCAGCGCGAAGGAGTTGGGGGGCACGATGCAGATGTCCCCTTCGAACTCCACGAAGCTCCGCGGGTCGAAGTTCTTCGGATCGACGATCGAGCTCAGCACGTTGGTGAAGATCCGGAACTCCCGGGCCACCCGCATGTCATAGCCGTAGGAGCTGACGCCGTAGGAGATGACGCCGGCTCGGACCTGGCGGTCCTCGAAAGGCTCGATCATCCCGTGCTCCTTGGCCATCCGGGTGATCCAGCGGTCGGACATGACGCTCATGACGGAGTGTGGGGCGAGGGGAACGGAGGGTGGCGCGGCCAACCGCGCGCCGGAATGTACCCGTCGGCGGGGCAGGCGCCAAGCATGTCGTCAATCGCCGCGCAATCCGGTTGACCCCTGTGCGACGGATGGATAACTTTTCCGCGCTGGAGTTAGTGAAAGTTTTCACGAAGTTCGGAGCGCTATGGATCGCACGTATTTCCCCGTCCTGCTCCTGCTCGGATTCGTCATCGTCAACGCGGTGGCGATGCTCGGGTTATCCGCGCTCACGCTGCGGTCGCGCCCCACGCCGGTGAAGCAAACCGCGTATGAGTCGGGGATCCCGCCGCTCGGCGACGCCCGCGAGCGATTCTCCGTGAAGTTCTACATGGTTGCGGTGCTGTTCATCATCTTCGACATCGAGACCGTGTTCATGATCCCCTGGGGCGCGCACTACCAGCAGCTCTCATGCGCCGTGCCGCTCGTCGGCGGCGCGTGTCCTGCCGGCCAGATCTCGTTCTTCGGTCTCGGGGAAATGCTCGTGTTCGTGGCCATCCTCCTCGTCGGCTTCATCTACGTCTGGAAGAAGGGTGCCCTGCAATGGGACTGACCCCGAGCCCTGAGTCGGCCGTCTCCTACGCCCCGGTCTCGCAGGAAGGCTGGGTGGCGACGAAGCTCGACTTCCTGGTCAACTGGGCTCGCGCCAACTCCCTGTGGCCGATGCCATTCGGCACGGCCTGCTGCGCGATCGAGTTCATGGCCAGCGCGGCCAGTGACTTCGACCTCGCACGATTCGGCATGGAGCGGATGAGCTTCTCCCCGCGGCAGGCCGACGTGCTCATCTGCGCGGGCCGCGTGCCGTTCAAGTTGGCGCCCATTCTGCGCCGCATCTGGCAGCAAATGCCGCAGCCCAAGTGGGCCATCTCGATGGGCGCCTGCGCGTCATCGGGGGGCATGTTCGACAACTACGCGGTGGTGCAGGGCATCGACACGATCATTCCGGTGGACGTCTACGTGCCCGGCTGCCCGCCCCGCCCGGAAGGTCTGATCTACGGCATCATGCTCCTGCAGGAAAAGGTCAAGAAGGAACGCGCCGCCGACAAGACGCTGCGCAACGAGATGGACCCCGACCCCAAGAGCCAGTTGTACATCCCGCCGTCGTTGATCGACCAGATCTCCGAGCCGTTCGGAAACTCGGTGCATCAGACCCGGTCCAGCCTGTGAGCAACGCCTTCCAGCCCGTCGTGGCGGGGAGTGCGTGCGCGACCGACGCGCCTGCGCCGGCCACGCCGCGCAACGTGCCGCTGGCCGGCGGCGACGCCAACCCGTCCGCCGCCGCCCTCCAGCGCCAGTTCGGCGATGCGGTCGCCGGTACATCCGTGGTGCGCGGGGAGACCAACGTGGTCGTCGCCAACGCGAGGCTGCTCGATGTCGTGCGCTGGCTGCACGACGATCCGTCGCAGCGCTACGAGTACCTGTCGGACGTGACGGCCGTGGAGTTCCGCGACCCGGAACAGCCCATCGAGGTCGTCTGGCACCTGCGCTCGTTGGCCTACCGGCAGTTCCTGCGGCTCAAAGTGGAACTGCCTCGCGGCGCCGAGCTGACCGTGCCCAGCATATGGACGGTGTACGCGAGCGCCGATTGGATGGAGCGCGAGTGTTACGACATGTTCGGGATCACCTTCGCAGGGCATCCCGATCTGCGGCGCATCCTCATGTGGGAGGACTACCGCGAGGGGTTCCCGCTGCGCAAGGACTTTCCGCTCCGTGGGCGGTTCAGCCGGTCGGAACAGCTTCGCCAGGCACTGGCCGCCAACCCGGAAGCTCGGTACTCCATGGAAGAGTTGTCGGTGGCCGATGCCTTCGCGGATCTGCCCACCGAGATGCGCCGCCGCCTGCGCGCCGGCGAGAAGGCGGGGGAATAGCGGACATGCCGACGACCAAACGCACGGTGGAAGTCGACCTGTCCACCAGTGGCCTCGACGCACAGGGGCGTCCGGTGCGGGTGCCGCTCGTCACCGACGATCGCGGCAACGTGGTGCCCATGGAAGCGCCCGATGCGCTGGAGCCCGACCTCGCCGGCGAGCACATGCTGATCAACATCGGCCCGCAGCACCCGGCCACGCACGGCGTGCTCCGGCTGGTGCTGGAGCTGGACGGCGAGACGGTGGTGCGATGCGTGCCGCATATCGGCTACCTGCACTGCGGATTCGAGAAGATCGGGGAGTACCGCACGTACAACCAGATCATCCCGTGGACGGACCGCGAGGACTACCTGAACTCGCCGGGCAACAACGTGGCGTTCGCGCTGGGCGCCGAGCGCCTGTTCGGGATCGAGATCACGGAGCGGTGCAAGGTGCTGCGCGTGATCGCCATGGAGCTATCGCGCGTCATGTCGCACCTCGTGTGGTGGGGCACGACCTGTATCGACATCGGCGCGTTCACGCCGTTTCTCTGGCTGTTCGAGGAACGCGAACGCATCTATGAGCTTTTCGATATGTGGATCGGCGCCCGGCTCACGACCTCGCTCACCCGCGTGGGCGGGATGGGGGCCGACATCCCCGACGGATGGATGGACAAGCTCACCGGATTCGTGCGGAGCTTTCCCAAGACCATCGACGAAGCCGAGCGGATGCTCTCCAAGAACGCGGTGTGGGTGGGCCGCACGATTGGGCTCGGCGTGATGTCGGCCGACGAGGCGCTCAACTACGGCCTGTCGGGCCCCATGCTCCGTGCCTCGGGCGTGGCCTACGACGTGCGCCGCGACTTCCCGTATCTGGACTACGAGACGTACGACTTCGACGTCCCTGTGGGCACGAGCGGCGACGTCTACGACCGGTACCTGGTGCGCGTGGAGGAGTTGCGGCAATCCGTGCGGATCCTCGAGCAGGCCATCCGGCGGCTGCCCGACGGGCCCGTGAACGTGGACGACCACCGCGTCGTGCTCCCGCCCAAGCACAAGGCGACCAGCGATATGGAGTCGATGATCCATCACTTCAAGCAGGTGATGGAAGGGCCGCGGCCGCCGATCGGTGAGTGCTACGTCGCGGTGGAGAGCCCCAAGGGTGAGAAGGGCTACTACATGGTCTCCGACGGCACGCCAAAACCGGTGCGGTGGCGCATCCGGCCGCCGTCGTTCGTCAACCTGTCCGCCATTCCCAAGATGGTGGAGGGGCACTTGCTGTCGGACGTCATCGCGATCAATGCGAGCATCGACATCGTCATGGGAGAGATCGACCGGTGAGCACGCGAGAGATGGGCGGCGTGGACGCGCCCGCGGACACATCGCACGGCACGCACGCCGAGTCCTACACGCCGGTGTTCGTGGGTCCGCGGCGCGAGCAGCTCGACGCCGTGCTCACCCGCTATCCGACCAAACGAGCCGGCCTCCTGCCGGCGCTGTGGATGGTGCAGGAAACCCGCGGCTGGATCAGCGAAGAGGGCATGGCCGAGGTGGCCCAGGTCCTGGAACTCACCCCGGCATACGTGAAGGGCGTGGTCACGTTCTACACCATGTACCATCAGCACCCGGTGGGTAAGTACTTCATCCAGGTGTGCACGACCTCGCCGTGCGCCGTGTGCGGCGCCGAGGGCGTGCGCGACGCCTTCCTGCGCCATACCGGCTGTGAGGAGTTGGGCGTCACGTCGGACGACGGAAGATTCACCGTCATCGAGGTCGAGTGCCTCGGCGCGTGCGGGTTCGCCACGCCGGTGATGATCAACGAACGGTTCCTCGAATCAGTGACGCCGGAGAACGTCCCGGACATCCTGGCAGGTCTGGCGTAATGGGATATCCGCACAAGCCCCACGAGCGCGAAGCGGTGGTCCTCTCCAAGTACTTCGGCGATCCCGAAGCGGCCACGCTCGACGGCTGGAAGAAGCGTGGCGGGTACGCGGCGCTCCAGAAGGCGCTCGGCATGTCGCCGCCGGAGATCGTGAGCATCGTCAAGGACTCCGGGCTGCGCGGGCGCGGCGGCGCCGGCTTCCCGACCGGCGTGAAGTGGTCGTTCATGAAGCTCGACGACGGCAAGCCGCACTACCTCTGCTGCAACGCCGACGAGTCCGAGCCGGGGACGTTCAAAGATCGCGAGATCATGCGCTGGACGCCGCACGGCCTGATCGAAGGGTGCGCCATCGGCGCCTACGCGATCGGCGCCGAGACGTGCTACATCTACATCCGTGGCGAGTTCACCGATCCGCTGGAGCGCGTGGAAGCCGCCCTCAAGGAAGCGTACGCCGCCGGCATCCTCGGCGCGAACGCCATGGGCACCGGCAAGACGATCAACATCTACATCCACCGGGGCGCCGGCGCCTACATCTGCGGCGAGGAAACCGCCCTCATGAATTCCATCGAGGGGCGGCGCGGCAACCCGCGCATCAAACCGCCCTTCCCGGCGGTGTCGGGCGTGTTCGGCCAGCCAACCACGATCAACAACGTCGAGACGTTGGCCGCGGTGCCGCACATTCTCAACAACGGCGCCGACTGGTACAAGAAGTTCGGGCGCCCGGACAACCCGAAGAGCCCGGGCACCAAGCTGTTCTCGGTGTGCGGCAACGTGCAGCGCCCCGGCAACTACGAGGTCCCGCTCGGCTTCCCGTTCAAGGACTTCCTGTACGACCTCTGCGGCGGCCCCAAGCCCGGCCGCCGATTCAAGGCCATCATCCCCGGCGGCATCTCGGTGCCCATCCAGACACTGGATGAAGCCGAGGCCAGCTTCATGGATTACGAAGGGTTCGTGGAGCAGGGCACCATGCTCGGCTCGGGCGGCGTGATCGTGATCGACGACGCCCAGAATCTGGTCAAGCAGATCGCGCGCGCGGCTCGGTTCTTTGCCCACGAGAGCTGCGCCCAATGCACCCAGTGCCGCGAGGGCACCTCGTGGACGACGCGCATCCTCGAGCGAATCGTGGCCGGCGACGGATCCAGCGAAGACCTCGACACACTCCTCGAGATCGCGGACAACATGACCGGCAAGACCATCTGCGTGCTCAGCGACTCGTGCGCCGTGCCGGTGGTCTCGGGCATCCACAAGTTCCGCGGCGACTTCGAAGCGCTGATCAAGAAGAAGACGGTCCATATGGTCCCGGCGGTGGCGTAGATGGCCGATGCAAAGTTGATCAACCTGACGATCGAAGGGCGGACGGTGGCGGTGCCGGCGGGCACCTCGATCCTCGAGGCGGCCAAGGCGGCGGGGATCCTCGTGCCCCACTACTGCTACCACCCCGGGCTCCCGGTGGCCGGCGTGTGCCGCATGTGCTTGGTGGAAGTCGAGAAGGCGCCCAAGCTGGCGCCGTCGTGCGCCACCGCGGTGGCCGAGGGGCAGGTCGTGCACGTCCATTCGCCCAAGGCACTCGAGGCGCGCAAGGGAGTGCTCGAGCTCCTGCTCATCAACCATCCGCTCGACTGCCCGATCTGCGATCAGGCAGGCGAATGCGAACTGCAGGACTACACCTACCAGGAAGGGCGAGCCGAGGGCCGGCTGCGCGACGGCAAGCGGTTCAACCCGGTGGAGGACTTCGGCGGCGACGTCATGTACGTCACCAACCGGTGCATCCTCTGCACGCGCTGCGTGCGGTTCATGGACGACGTAGCCCACGACGCCGCGCTCAACGTCAGCGAGCGCGGCGACCGCGCGCTGATCGGCAAGTTCGAGGGGAAGGACCTCACGCACCCGTGGGCCGGCAACGTGATCGACCTCTGCCCGGTGGGCGCCCTTCTCTCCAAGGACTCGCTCAACAAGGTGCGCGCCTGGGAAGTGGATCGCACCGCGTCCATCTGCCCCGGCTGCTCGCAGGGGTGCAACATGATCATCGAGACGCGCGACAACATGGTCGTGCGCCTGCGACCGCGTCCCAACGACGCCGTGAATCAGTACTTCATGTGCGATCAAGGGCGGCTCGACTATCGCTGGATGAACCGGCAGGACCGCGTGGAGCTGCCCATGGTGCGCCAGGGAGCCACGCTGGCCGCGGCTGACTGGGAAGCCGCCGTGTCAGCCGCCGCGTCGGTGCTCAAGGACAAGCGGGCGTACCTACTGGCCTCCCCGGGGCTCCCCAACGAAGCGCTGTTCCTGCTCTCTCGGCTCGTCAAGAAGACCGGCGGGGCGGGGGCGTTCCGTGTGCGTCAGGGCGACGAAGCGCCGCTGCCGGGCGTGCCCGATCTGGCTCGTCGCGCCGATCTCGCCGCCAACGCCCGCGGCGCCGAGATGCTGGGCCTCTCGCGCCGGCCGGCGCCCCTGGCCGATCTGCAGCCCGGCGACGTGCTGATCGTGGCCGATGAAGAACTGGCCGGACTGGACGCGCCTGACGTGGCCAGGGCCGGTGCAATCATCGTCATCGGCACGACGCTCCCTGTGTGGGCGCGTCATGCCGCTTCGGTCGTGCTGCCGATCACCAACATCGCGGAAGAAGAGGGGACGTTCACCAACCTTCGGGGTCGCGTACAGCGGTTCCACCAGGCGAAGTCGGGCCCTGGCTTCTCGCGTCCGAGTTGGCTGGTGGTCGCCGACCTGCTCGCCGCGTTGGGCGAGTCCGCCAACTATCGGCAGGCCCAGGACGTGTTCGCCGCGCTGTCGGCGTCGCACCCGGAATTCGCCGGCATGTCCTACGATTCGCTGGGACTCAAGGGCGCGCTCGTGACGAGCGCCGCTGCAGGGGCGGTGGCATGAACGCCTTCATCCATCCGCTGCTGCAGGTGGCGAGCCCGCAGCTTCCACCGCCGTCGATCACGGTGTACCTCGTGGCCACCGCGATCAAGATCCTGGTCGTCTTCACGGTCTACCTCACGGGCGTGGCGCTGCTCACGCTGGCCGAACGCAAGGTCTCGGCCTGGATCCAGGACCGGCACGGGCCCAATCGCGTGGGACCCGGTGGCCTGCTCCAACCGGCAGCCGACGGGCTCAAGAATTTCATGAAGGAGGAGACGTACCCGGGACAGGCCAACCTGCCGCTGTTCGTGCTCGCGCCCGCAATCGCGTTCATTCCGGCGCTCCTCACGTGGTGCGTGATCCCGTTCGCATCGCCGCTCCCCACGCGGTGGGGGCTGATCGACATGGTCGTTGCCCCGCTGCCGGTGGGCTATCTGTTCATCCTGGCCATCTCGTCGCTCGGCGTGTACGGCATCGTGCTCGCCGGGTGGAGTTCCAACAACAAGTACGCGCTCCTGGGCGGGTTGCGGTCCAGCGCTCAGATGGTGTCATACGAGATCGCGATGGGCATGTCCACGATCCCGGTGCTGCTCCTGTCCGGCAATGTGGCCCTCAACGACATCGTGCTCCAGCAGGCGCGCGGGATGTGGAACGTGCTCGGGCTCACGATCGCGTTCCTGATCTTCCTCGTGGCGGCGTTCGCCGAGACCAACCGCCTGCCGTTCGATCTTCCCGAGGCGGAATCCGAGTTGGTGGCCGGCTATCACTCGGAGTACAGTGCGATGAAGTTCTCGATGTTCTTCATCGCCGAGTACGCGAACATGGTGACGGCCAGCGCGCTGATGGTCACACTGTTCTTCGGCGGGTGGGATATTCCGGGACACTGGGACGTCGCGCCCTGGAGCGCCTGGAAGACCCTGGCCACGGGCGGATTCTTCGTCTTCAAGGTGCTGTTCTTCCTGTTCTTCTACATGTGGATCCGTTGGACGCTGCCGCGGTTCCGCTACGACCAACTGATGGCGCTGGGCTGGAAGCTCATGCTCCCGCTGTCGCTGGGCTACATCGTCGTGATGGCGAGCGCCATCCTCGGGCTCGACGCCTCGGGCGTGGCCCGCGGGTCGTGGGCGTTCGGTCTGTCCCTGCTGGCCCTCAATGTGGTGCTGGTGGTCATCCTGTTCTTCCTGATCGATCGCGGCCGGCTGATCAGTCCGGCCTATTCCAGACTCGAGAAGCGCGACGTCGACAAGCTGCAGGCCGTCGCATCGCGTTCGTCGTTGACGACGGAGGGCCGTAACTGATGGCAATCGGCATCAAGGTCGTCGACCGCCCGATCGAGCAGACGAGCTACATTCGCGCCACGCTCAAAGGCATGGCGCTCACCGCCAAGCACCTGCTCAATCCGCAGAAGGTGACCACGCAGTATCCCGAGCAGAAGAAGTCCCTCTCGCCTCGGTGGCGGGGGACGCATCGGATGCTGACCACCGAGGACGGCAAGGCCAAGTGCGTGGCCTGTGGGCTGTGCCCATCGATCTGTCCGGCCAACTGCATCAAGCTCGTGCCCGGTGAGGATGAGAAGGGCAACCGGTATCCGCTCCTGTTCGAGATCGACGAATTCCGGTGCATCTTCTGCGGGTACTGCCAGGAGGTCTGTCCGGAGGAAGCGATCCACGTCGGGCGGCATTACGAGAACTCGGAATACAGCCGGGAGGGGTTCGTGTACGACCTCGAGCGGCTGACGGCGCAGACGCACCCGGTATGCGAGATGTGGGATCCTGCCGACCCCAAGGGGGAGTGATGCCGGACGCCCCCTCGCTGTTCTACGCGTTTCACTTCTACCTGTTCGGCCTCATCGCGATCGTGTCGGCCGTGGTCTTCGTGACGCGCCGCAGTCCCGTGGCGGCCGCCATGTGGCTGGTGGTCGTGATGTTCTCTCTGGCGGCGCTCTACGTGATGCTGGACGCCCAGTTCATCGGCGTCATCCAGGTGCTGGTCTATGCCGGCGCGATCATGGTGGTGTTCCTGTTCGTGGTCATGCTGCTCAACCTCGGGCAACCATCCCAGACGGCCGACGCCCGCGGATTGGGCTGGAAGCTCGCCGCGGGCGCGATGGGCATTGGGCTCGTCGCCGAACTGTTCACGCTCGTCCACGGCGTATCGGCCGCTCCGTACACGCTCCCCGAGGGCTACGCGGCCACGCAGGTGGCCACCCAAGGCGCCATCGCGCCGTTCGCCGGGGCGCTCTTCCATCAATATCTGCTCCCCTTCGAAATCACGAGCGTGGTGCTCCTTGCCGCCATCGTCGGCGCCGTGGTCCTGGGAATCCGGAGGACCGATGCTCGCTGAGTCGCTGTTCTTCTCCGCTGTGCTGTTCGCGATCGGGGTGGTGGGCGTGCTCACGCGCCGCAACGCCATCATTCTCTTCATGTGCGTGGAACTGATGCTCAACGCCGTGAACCTGACGTTCATCGCGTTCGCGCGCGAGTACGGCGCCGGCGGACAGGTCTTCGTCTTCCTCGTCATGACCGTCGCAGCCGCCGAAGCCGCCGTGGGCCTCGCGATCATCATCGCGCTCTTCCGTCACCGGCACACGGTCGACCTTCAGAACATCAACCTGCTGAAGGGCTGATGCTCCTTCAAACCGCCGTCTCCCCGGGCGCCCATCCGCTGGCCGGCACCATCGCCGCCTGGATGTGGGCCATCCCGCTCCTGCCGCTCCTGGGATTCCTGATCAACGGAGCGCTGTCGCTGTTCGCCGTGGCGCGATGCGGGCCGGCCGATCCGAGCGCCGCGTCGCACGACACGCACGGCGACGCCGGGGCCGACGCCCATCCCGCCGTCCACGACGAGCACGCGGCCACGCGTCATCGCTTCGCCGCCATCACGAGCGTCGTGGGGCCGGGCGTGCTGGTGGCCGCCTTCCTGCTCGCCTTCTCGATCTTCCTCACGATGCGCGCCGTACCCGACATGACGGCGCCCTTCGTGCAACGCTACTTCTCGTGGATGCCGGTGGGTGACCTGTCCATCGACGCGGCGTTCCGCCTCGACCAGCTCTCGATGGTGATGGTGCTCGTCGTGACTGGCGTCGGGATGCTCATCCATCTGTTCAGCGTCGGCTACATGCGCGAAGACCCGGGGTATCCGCGGTACTTCGCGTATCTGAACCTGTTCGTCTTCTTCATGCTCGTACTGGTCCTCGGCGCCAACTACCCGATCCTGTTCATCGGCTGGGAGGGCGTGGGCCTCTGCTCATATCTGCTCATCGGATTCTGGTTCAGCGAGAAGGCCAACGCCGATGCCGGCAAGAAGGCGTTCATCGTCAACCGCATCGGGGACTTCGGATTCCTCATCGCGATGTTCCTGCTGTTCGCGAACTTCAAGACGCTGGACTTCAGCCAGTTGCAGGCCCAGTCGGGGCAGATCGTCTTCGGGGGCGCGCTGATCACGGCCATCTGCCTGTTCTTCTTCCTCGGCTGCGCGGGGAAGAGCGCCCAGATTCCGCTCTACATCTGGCTCCCCGACGCGATGGCCGGCCCCACCCCCGTGTCGGCCCTGATCCACGCCGCCACCATGGTGACGGCGGGCGTGTACCTGATCGCGCGCAGCAATTTCCTGTTCGCCGCGGCGCCCGTGGCCGGGCTCACCGTGATCGCCGTGGGCGCGGTCACCGCGCTGTTCGCCGCCACCATCGGCCTCAAGCAGTGGGACATCAAGAAGGTGCTCGCCTACTCCACCGTCTCGCAGCTCGGCTACATGTTCGTGGCCGTCGGGGCGGGGGCGTACGTGGCTGGCATTTTCCACCTGATGACGCACGCCTTCTTCAAGGCGTTGCTCTTCCTTGGTGCCGGCTCGGTCATCCACGTCATGCACGAGGCGTACCACCACACGCACAACCACGACGACGCCCAGGACATGCGCAACATGGGTGGCCTCAAGCAGTACATGAAGGTCACCTGGATCCTGATGTGGATCGCCACCCTCGCCATCTCGGGTATTCCCCCGTTCTCCGGCTTCTTCTCCAAGGACGAAATCCTGGGCACCGTGTTCGCCCGCGCCCAGGGAAGTACGCTCGCCCAGGCCAGCTGGCTGGGCGTGCCCGGCACGGCGGTGCTCTACGGCGCGTATGCCCTCGGACTCGCCGCGGCCCTGCTCACCGCCATCTACATGACTCGCCTCATGCTCTACACCTTCCACGGCCCCAACCGGACCGGGGAGAAGGAGCGCGCGCACCTGCACGAAGCCCCGTGGATCATGACCGGGCCGCTCGTCGTGCTCGGCATCCTCGCCGCAGTGGGCGGCTGGTTCAATCTGCCGGAGATCATCACCCGCGCGATTCCGCTGGGGCCCTCCGGCCTGCTGGAACACTGGCTCGACCCCGTGGTCGGGGCCGGCACTGCCCGGGTGATCGGCACCGGCGCCCAAACGGCCCCGAGTACCGAAGGAATGCTCATCGCGGTGGCGGTCGCCATCGCCATCGCGGGCATCGCCACCGCCGTGGTCGTGCTCAAACCGGCGGCACTCGTTCCCAAGTCGCAGGCCAAGCCCGAGGAAGGATTCGACCTCGTGCTCGCCAACAAGTATTACGTCGATGAGATCTACGATGCGACGGTAGTCGAGCCCGTCTACGCGGTCTCGCGCAATGTGCTCTGGCGCGGAATCGACGTTGGGCTGATCGACGGACTCTTCGTGAACGGCAGTGCCTGGGCGGCCCGCTTCGCCGGCTGGGTCGGATCACAGCTCCAATCGGGGCAGCTCGGCACGTACGCGTGGGTGCTCGTGCTGGGCGTGCTGCTCGTGCTCGGCGCCTTACGCCACTCGGTGCTGCCATGAACGAGTTCCTGACCTCCATCGGCTACATGCACTGGGTGCTCCCGGTGTTGCTGGTCGTGCCGACGCTGGGCGCGATCGCGATCTGGCTGCAGGGTCTCCCCGGCGGCGCCCCCGGCGACGACGACGTGGTCTCGGGCACGGCCACGACGCCGCGCATGATCGCCCTCGTCACGTTCGTCATCGAATTCGTGATCTCGCTCGGTCTCTGGTGGTCATTCGTTCCCGCGGCCGTGGGGTGGCAGGCCCTATACAGCATTCCGTGGATTCCGTCGTGGGGCATTCGCTTCACCGTGGGGATCGACGGGATCTCGCTGATGATGATCCTCCTCACCACGTCCATGATGGTGCTGGCCGTGTTGGGCAGCTGGACCAGTATTCGCAAACGCGCCCATTCGTACTACGCCTTGCTGCTCATCCTCACGGCGGGCATGCTCGGCGTGTTCATGGCGCTCGATCTGTTCCTGTTCTACGTGATGTGGGAAGTGATGCTCGTGCCGATGTACTTCATCATCGGCGTGTGGGGCGGGGACCGTCGCCTCTACGCGAGCCTCAAGTTCTTCCTCTACACGATGGTCGGCTCGCTGCTCATGCTGGTCGCCATCATCTACCTCGGACTGGCCGCCAAGTCGCGCCTCACCGGCATCCCGAACTTCGGCTACGACGCGGTCCTCGCTACGGCCACGTTCTCACCGACCGTCGGGCTGTGGCTGTTCGGCGCCTTCTTCCTGGCCTTCGCCGTGAAGGTGCCGATGTTCCCGTTCCACACATGGTTGCCCGATGCGCACGTCGAGGCGCCGACGGCGGGGTCAGTCGTCCTGGCCAGCATCATGCTCAAGCTGGGAACGTTCGGATTTCTGCGCCTCGCCGTGCCCCTCTTTGCCGGCGCGGCCACCAACCCGACGGTGCGGGGCATCGTCCTCACGCTGGCCGTGGTCGGCATCGTCTACGGCGCCCTCGTATCGCTGGTGCAGCCCGACTTCAAGAAGCTCGTAGCCTATTCGTCGGTCAGCCACCTTGGGTTCGTGATGCTCGGCATCTTCGCGCTCACCGTGCAGAGCGTGCAGGGCGCGCTCATGGTGATGATCAACCACGGCATCTCCACCGGCGCGCTGTTCTTCCTGATCGGCATGATCTATGAGCGGCGCCACACGCGCCTCATCGAAGACTACGGCGGGCTCGCGCGCGTCGTCCCGATGTTCGCGACGGCGCTGACCCTCGTCGCCCTCAGCAGTATCGGCGTGCCCGGCACCAACGGCTTCGTCGGCGAGTTCCTGGTACTGATCGGCGCTTTCCGCAACTACCCCGGGTTCGCCTTCATCGCCACCACCGCCGTCATCTTCTCGGCCGCGTACCTGCTGTGGGCCATCCAGCGCATCCTGTTCAATCGGTTGGATAAGCCGGCCAACGCCCACATTCCGGACCTCAACCGCCGTGAAATCGCCCTGCTCGTGCCCCTGCTCGCCGCCATCGTCTGGCTCGGCATCTACCCCCAGCCCGTTCTCCGGCGCATGGAACCTACGGTGGAGCGGTTCGTGCAGACCGTGCAGACGCGGGCCATGATGAGTGACGATACGGGAGGGATCAGGTGATGCCTCCGTTCGATCTCTCCGTCCCGTCGCAGCTGATGGCGGCCCTCGGCCCCGACCTCGTGCTGATGGGGGGCGCCATGCTGCTCCTCCTCTGGGCCGCGTGGCGGCCGGCATCGGTGGCCCACCAGCGCAGCGTGGGAGTCGCCAGCCTCGCGCTCACCGTAATCACCGGCGCCTACGTGGTGTGGAGTCTGTACCAGCAGCGCACGGCGACCGCTGGGCCGATCGCCGTGGACAACTTCCGCTGGATGGCCGACCTCGTCATCCTGCTCGGCACCGTATTCGCCATCGCGCTCACGATTGACGACAACGACCGGATGGGGCTCACGGTAGCCGAGTCGCACGTGCTCATCCTCCTCGCCTCCGCGGGGATGATGCTGCTGGCCGCCGCCCAGGATCTGATGATCGTGTTTCTCGGCATCGAGTTGATGTCGTTGTCGGTGTACGCATTGGCGGGCATCAACCGGCGCAGCGCGCGCGGAGCGGAAGGCGCGCTCAAGTACTTCCTGCTGGGCGCCTTCGCCACGGCCTTCCTGCTCTACGGCATGGCGCTCGTGTACGGCGCCACCGGAGCGACCAACCTGATCGACATCGCCGACCGCGTGAATACGCTCGGCCTCGCGCACAGTCCGCTGCTCATCATGGGCATCGGTCTCATGCTCATCGGGTTCGGCTTCAAGGTAGCAGCGGTTCCGTTCCACATGTGGGCGCCCGACGTGTACGATGGTGCGCCCTCCCCGATCACGGCCTACATGGCCGCGACGGTCAAGGCGGCGGCGTTCGCCGCGCTGCTGCGCGTCTGGACGGAGGCGTTCCCAACCGTCTACCACGCCTGGCATCCGGCCGTGGCCGGGCTGGCCATCGCCACAATGGTCGGGGGCAACGCCATCGGGCTCGCCCAACGCAACATCAAGCGCATGCTCGCGTACTCCAGCATCGCGCACGCCGGATTCCTGCTCGTCGCGCTCGCCGCCGGCACCACGCAGGCCACCGGCGCCGTGCTGTTCTACCTCCTGGCGTATACGCTCGCCACGTTCGGCGCGTTCGCGGTCATCATCGTGATGTCGCGACCGGGCGACCGGCCGGTGATGGTCGACGACTTCGCCGGGCTCTGGTCCGTGCGGCCATGGCTGGCCCTGGGCACGGGGGTCCTGATGCTGTCCCTGCTCGGCTTCCCGATCTTCGGTGGCGCCGGATTCTTTGCCAAGTGGTACGTGCTGCAGGCCGCCCTCCAGGCCCCCGTTCCGCAGACCATGCTCGCCGTGGTCCTCGTGCTTACCACCGTGGTGTCGGCAGGCTATTACCTCTCCGTGGTAATGGTGATGTTCATGAAGCCGCGTCCCGACGACGCGGCCGTCCCAGGCCCCATCGCTGCGCTCACCCGGGCCGTGGTCGTGGTGACCGTGCTCGCGATCCTGGTGCTCGGCGTCGTACCCGACAACTTCGCCGGGTTCGCCCAGGCGGGCGCGATCGCGCCACCACCGGTCAACGTGGCGGGGAGCACGCCGTCTCCCGTCGCCCGCTAACCCGGCGGCGGCCACGAGGAGGAGGGACGGGGCCTGCGACGGCCCCGTCCGCATTTCGAGGACTACGATGACCGTTGAATCAGGAATCTTTCGCGAATACGACATTCGAGGCGTGGTAGGCAAGGACCTCACCACCGAGGCGGCTCGCGCCGTCGGCGCCGCCTATGCCCGCTATCTCGCCGAGCGTGGGAGCGCCGGGCCCCTCGTCGTCGGGCGCGACAACCGGCCCAGCGGCGGTGCCCTTCGCGATGCCCTGGTGGAGGGACTCACCGCGCGCGGCGTGAACGTGGTTGACATCGGCGTTGTGCCCACGCCGCTCATGTACTGGAGTCTCAACCACCTTGATGTCGCCGGCGGTATCCAGATCACCGGCTCGCATAATCCACCCGAATTCAACGGCTTCAAGATCTGCCGCGGCACGACCTCCGTGTACGGGGCGGAAATCCAGGAGTTGTACCGCCTGACGCAGCAACCCGGTGGGCCCACCGGAGCGGGCACGGTGCGCACCGAACAGGTGATCGACCGCTACGTGGACGACATCGTCGCGCGCATCGGACCTCTGGCGCGCAAGGTGAAGGTGATCTATGACTGCGGCAACGGGGCAGGGGCGCTGGTCGCGCCGCGCCTCTTCGCACGATTGGGCGTGGACGGCCGCGGCCTGTTCTGCGAGAGCGACGGCACGTTTCCCAATCATCACCCCGACCCGACCGTTCCGGCGAACCTCAGCGCGCTGATCGCTGCAGTGCGCGCGGAGGGCGCCGAGTTGGGCATCGCCTTCGATGGCGACGCTGATCGCATCGGCGTGGTCGATCAGGATGGAGAGATCATCTGGGGTGACCGGCTCCTGATCGTCTACGCGCGTGACGTGCTCCGCCGCACCGGCCGGGGGCAGTCCATCATCTTCGACGTGAAGTGCTCGCAGGCCCTCCCCGACGCCATCCGTGCCGCGGGGGGCGAGCCCGTGATGTGGAAGACCGGGCATTCGCTGATCAAGGAGAAGATGAAGGCACTGCACGCGCCGCTGGCCGGCGAGATGTCGGGGCACATGTTCTTCACCGAAGGGTTCTACGGTCACGACGACGCGCTGTACGGAGCGGGCCGCCTGCTGCGCATCGTGGCCGATGCCGGCCGCACCGTGCGTGAACTGCTCGCCGACGTGCCCGCCTCCTTTGCCACGCCCGAGATCCGCATCGATTGTCCCGACAATCTCAAGTTCGACGTCGTGGCCCGGGCCGTCGCGCATTTCCGCGCCACCCGCGACGTGATCGACGTGGACGGTGTGCGCGTGCTATTCGGCGACGGCTGGGGCCTGATCCGCGCGTCGAACACGCAACCCGTGATCGTGGCCCGGTTCGAAGCACGCACGCCGGAACGGCTGGACGCCATCCGCGCCGAGATGGAAGGCTGGCTGCGCGCGCAGGGCGTGCGGGTGTGACGTGACGTCGCGGCGGTGGCTCGCTTTCGCCCTGATCGCGAGCGGCATCACGCTGCTCGCCGCGCGGGAAGCCTCGCAGTTCTACGCCGGCTATCGCTGGTACCAGGCGCTCGGCGCGCTTTCGGTCTGGCGGGCCCGGCTCATCGCACTCATCGTGCTGCGCGCCGCAGGCGGACTCGCCGTCGGACTCTTCGCCTTCGCCAACTTCTACGCCGTGCGACGGTCGGTCGTGTCGCTGGTGCTCCCGCGCCGGGTCGGCAACCTCGATATCGGCGAAGAGGTGTCCAGCCGAATGCTCACCGGCATGACGGTACTCGTCGCGCTCATCGTGACCCTGCCGCTGGCCCTCGCCCTTCAGGACTGGACCGGCCTGCTGCTGGCCAACGCCGGACGCCCATTCGGCGAGAGTGATCCCTACTTCAACGCCGACCTCGGCTTCTTCACCTACCGGTTGCCGTTCGAACAATCGCTGTTCATCTGGGCCACGGCCTGCGTGCTCTGCGTGTTGGCGGTCGTGGTGTTCCTGTACATCCTCACGCCGGGCCTGCGACTGGAGCGCGGCCGCCTGCACATCTCCGAATACGTGCGGCGCCACCTGGCTGTGCTCGCCGGCGTGTTGATGCTCCTGCTCGCCTGGCACTTCCGCCTCGAAATGTACGGCCTGCTGCTCCAAGGCTCGGGGCCGGACGGGACGTTCACGGCGCTCGACCACCACGTCGGCATTCCCGGCGAGTTGGTGCTCGCCATGGTGACGCTGGCCGCGGGATTCGTCGTCATCTGGGCCGGTTGGACCGGGCAGCGACGACTCATGTTCACCGCTGTGGCCGGCGTGCTCGCCACCGGCGTCGTCACGCGTGACATCGCACCACTCATCGGCAGCCGATTTCCCGATGAGCCCGACCCGGTGCTCCGGGAGCGGCCGTACGAGGCCACGCGCGCCGGGTACACCCGTCGCGCGTACGGCGTGGACCGCGTCGTGATCGGCGATTCGGCCGACGCCTATGCCACGCTCGCCGCGGCGGCCATCGGGGTGCCGGCCTGGGACGCCCTCCCGCTGGCTCGCGCTGTCGAGGCCGAATCGCGCCTCGGCCGCGGCGCACGTGTCGGGTGGCGCGGCGGCCCCGACGGCATCATCGGCGTCGTCACCTCACCGGAGCCGCCCCCTGATCCGGGGGAGGCAGCCCCCGTGGGCATCGCCGTGCGCACGGTCGCGTCGGCCGCCGACGACCGTGGCAATCCCGCGCGCGTGCCGGAGCCGGGGAGCGAGGACGACGCGATCGTCCTCGCCCCGTCGATCGTCCTCGATTCCACCTCCGGATACGTGGTCGTGTCGGACTCGGCGCGCCACGTGAAGGGCGTGCCGCTCACCTCGCCCATCGAGCGGCTTGCCGAAGCCGTGAGCGTGCGCAATCCGCGCCTCTGGGTGCAGGAACTGCCGGAGCCGGGCCCGGTGCTCGTCACGCTGCGCGACGTGCGCGACCGCGTCGCAGCCTTGGCGCCCTTCTTCGTGCAGGCCAGCCGCGTGGAGCCGCTCCTGCTCGGCGACTCGCTATACTGGGTGATCGACCTCTATTCGGCCTCGTCCGCGTACCCGTTGAGCCAGCGGCTCGTCATCGACGGCGCCGTACGGAGCTACTTCCAACACGCGGCGACCGCGCTCGTACTCTCGCAGACCGGCGAGGTGTGGATCCTGCCCGACCCCGTGCTCGATCCTATCGCGGCCACGTGGGCCGGCGAATTCCCCCGGTTATTCGTGGACCGTGCGTCCCTGCCGGCGGCCGTGCTGGCCGCGCTGCCCCCGGCCGCCGACGCCGCACGCACGCAGGCGCTCGCCTTCGGACGGTTCGGCCCGCGCGCGAACGTGGGACGGCCCATCCATCTGCCCGTGGTCGACGGCGCCGATAGCAGCCTTGCCGCACAGTGGCCGGTGTTCGCGCTTCCCGGTGGGGGCCCGACGGCCATCGAGATTCCGATGCTCGATCAGGGCGAGCGCGTGCGCGGTGTGCTGGTGAGCGAAGGAGGGCCCGACCACCGCACGGTGTGGCTGCCAGCCGCCGGCGCCAGCGGCCCCCTCTGGCACAACGTGCTCGACCGCCTGGCGGCCGCTGACAGCGCAGCCCGCGCCCCGAACGTCAGCGCCGTGCACGGCGTCGTGCGGGCGTTCATGCTCGGCGACCACCTGGCGTACATGCAGCCCGTGTACCAATGGACCCCGGGCGCGGTGCCGCGCCTCCTGCACGTGGTCTACCTCGTGGGCGACTCGGTGCGCGTCGCGCCGACCCTTCGGCAGGCGAGTGGCGTCGTGATTCCTCCGCGAGGCGCGTCGCCGGGGTCGCCGGTGGAAACGCGCCGCCTCACGGCCCGGCTCTATCAGGACATGCGCGACGCCCTGCGGCGCGGCGACTGGCTGGCGTTCGGCCGCGCGTTCGACGCCCTGGGACGGCTGCTCGGCGTGCGAGCGCCATGACCGCCGGCCGCGCGGTGCAGACCGCCATCGTTGCCATTGGCGGCAACGCGCTCGCCCCCCAGGGCGAGCGGTGCACCATCTACGACCAGTTCCGCCACACTCGCGAGAGCCTGGCGCCGATCGTCGATCTCATTCTCGCGGGATGGAACGTCTGCATCGTGCACGGCAACGGGCCGCAGGTGGGCGACGAGTTGGTGCGCAACGAGCTGGCCCGCCGCGACGCCAGCCCGCTGCCACTCGGCGTGCTCGTGGCCGAAACCGCAGGCTGGATCGGCTACATGATCCAGCAGTCGCTCGACAATGCGCTGCGCCGGGCCGGGCACCCGCGGGACGTGGTCACGCTGATCACGCAGGTGCACGTGGACCCGCACGACCCGGCGCTGCAGATGCCGACGAAATTCATCGGCCACGCCCTGACGCCGGAGCGGGCGCGACAGGTGGAGGCCGAAGGCTACGCCGTACGCCCCGACGGGCGCGGACGGCTGCGACGCGTCGTGGGAAGCCCGACGCCGCTTGCGGTACATGAGGCGCGTGTAGTCCAGCGTCTCCTCGAGTCGGGCACCGTGGTAATCGCCTGTGGGGGCGGAGGGGCGCCCATTTACGAGGATTCGTCGCTAGGTTGGGAGGGGGTCGACGCCGTGGTGGACAAGGACCTGGCGGCGGCCGTGCTCGCGCGCGACCTCGGCGCCGAGATGCTGCTGATTCTCACCGATGTGGACGCGGTATACGCCGAGTGGGGCACGCCCCAGCAGCGAGCGCTGCCGCGGCTCACAGTGGAAGAAGCGGTTCGCATGGATGGCGCGGGCGCATTCGGCGAGGGCAGCATGGCGCCGAAAATCCGTGCCGCAGTGGACTTCGTGCGCCGCACCGGCGGCCGTGCGATCATCACAGAGCTGAGCCGGGGCCGCGAAGCGGTCCGTGGCGAGGCCGGAACGACCATCACACCGGAGTAGGCGTGAACATTCACGAATATCAGGCCAAGGACATTCTGCGCGCTCAGGGCGTGCCGATTCCCCCGGGGGAGGTGGCGACGACCCCCGATCAGGCAGAAGCGATTGCCAGAACCTTCAACACTGCCGTGGTCGTCAAGGCCCAGGTGCACGCGGGTGGGCGGGGCAAGGCGGGCGGAGTGAAACTCGCCAAGGATCCGGCCGAGGCCAAGGCCGTCGCGGCCAAGATTCTGGGCATGCAGATCAAGGGGCTCACCGTTCACAAGGTACTCGTGACGCCTGCCGAGGACATTGCCAGTGAAGCCTACGTCGGCGTGATTCTCGATCGCGCTTCCAAAGCGCCCGTGTTCATGGTGAGCCGCGCGGGCGGCATCGACATCGAAGAGGTTGCCGCCAAGACGCCGGAAAAGATCACGAAGCGGCGCGTCGATACGCGCTACGGGTTGCAGAGCTTCCAGGCCATGGAACTCGGCTTCGCGCTGTATGACGACCTCAAGCAAGCGCGGGCCGCTGCATCGATCATGCAGAAGCTCTACGCCGCGTTCATGAGCAGCGGTGCCTCCCTGGCCGAGATCAACCCGCTCGTCACCACGCCGAACGGCGATGTCGTGGCGCTCGACGCCAAGATGGTCATCGACGACAATGAACTCGACCGCCGCCCCGAGATCGCCGCCCTGCGCGACGACAGCGGCGAAGCGCCCAGCGAGGTCGCCGCCCGCAACGCGAACCTCACGTTCATCAAGCTCGACGGCGACGTGGGTTGCGTGGTCAACGGCGCCGGGCTCGCCATGGCTACCATGGATCTCGTCAAATACTACGGCGGCCACCCCGCCAACTTTCTCGACATCGGCGGCTCGTCCAATCCGGAGAAGGTCGTGAACGCACTCCGCATCATCACCGCCGACCCCAACGTGAAGGCCATTCTCTTCAACATCTTCGGCGGCATCACCCGCACCGACGACGTGGCCAACGGCATCGTGACCGCCACCAAGGCCAATCCGCTCAAGGTGCCGATCGTGATCCGCCTCACCGGCACCAATGAGGACATCGCCGTCAAGATCCTCAAAGCCAATGGGTTCTCGGCCTCGGCCGACATGGACGAAGCGGTGAAGCACGCCGTGGCCCTCGCCAAGGGAGGAAAGGCCGCGTGAGCATCTTCATCGACAACTCCACCACGGTCATCGTACAGGGCATCACGGGTCGCGATGGCTCGTTCCACGCCAAGCAGATGCTGGAGTACGGCACCAGGGTCGTGGGCGGCGTCACGCCCGGCAAGGGCGGCCAGACGTTCGAAAAGACCGTGCCGATCTTCAATACGATGCGCGACGCTGTCGTGGCCACCGGCGCCAACACGAGCGTCGTGTACGTGCCGCCGATGTACGCCGCCGACGCGATCATGGAAGCGGCTGATGCCGGCATCAAATTCATCGTCGCCATCACCGAAGGCGTGCCCGTCCTCGACATGACCAGGGTGTACCCCTTTGTGCAGGAGAAGGGTGCGCGGCTTCTCGGCCCCAATTGCCCGGGCCTCATCACGCCCGGTCAGTGCAAGGTCGGCATCATTCCCGGTCGCATCTGCGCGCCGGGCGATGTCGGCGTCGTGAGCCGGTCCGGCACGCTCACCTACGAGATCGTGTACCAGCTCACCCGCGCGGGTCTCGGCCAATCCACGTGCGTCGGCATCGGCGGCGACCCGATCAACGGCACCAACTTCATCGATTGCCTCGCGGCATTCGAGAAGGACCCGCACACCAAGGCGGTGGCGTTGATGGGTGAGATCGGCGGCACCGACGAGCAGCAGGCCGCCGAGTTCGTCAAGCAACACATGACCAAGCCGGTGGTCGGATTCATTGCCGGGCAGACCGCGCCGCCAGGCCGCCGCATGGGCCACGCCGGCGCCATAATCTCCGGGTCGTCGGGCACCGCGGCTGAGAAGCTCGCCGCGTTCGAGGCGGCCGGCATGGGCGTGGCCAAGCGCCCCATCGATTTCGTGGATCTCATCAGGGCACGCCTCAAGTAGGTGCGCCCGCACGTCGCTTTTTTCACAATGACTCGGAACATTCACCCAATGGCTGCCAACTATACGCTGACCATCGTCAAGCCGGACGCCGTCGGCGCCGGCAAGGCCGGCAAGATCATCGCGCACCTCGAGGCGCAGGGCTTCGTGGTGCGCGCGGCCCGCCTCATGCACCTTACAACCGCGCAGGCGGGCGAGTTCTACGCCGTGCACCGCGAGCGGCCGTTCTATGCGTCGCTGGTCGCCTTCATGACGTCGGGCCCCTGCCTGCCGATGATCCTCGAGAAGGCCGGTGCGGTCGCCGCGCTGCGCAAGGCGATTGGCGCTACCGACCCCGCCGAGGCCGAGGCGGGCACGGTCCGCAAGCTCTACGCCGAGTCCAAGGAGCGGAACGCCATCCACGCCTCGGACAGCGATGAGAACGCCGAGCGCGAGGCCCGCTTCTTCTTCGCGGAGAGCGATACCATCGCCGCACGATAGGATTCCGGCGCGGGGCCGATGTGCCTCCCGCGGGAACCCCTAACTTCACGCGTGGCGCAGACTTGTGAAGCCCCTGCAAGACAAGTAGTTTTGATGGCTATGCTGTCCTTTGACATTCGCGACCTCGAGTCTGCCGCCGTTACCGTAAACGGGGAAGTGCTCCCCGACGACGCCATCTGGCAGGCGGGAGACCCGGTGCCATCGGGCGCCATTCGCGTAGCCGGGCGCCTTTCGGCGGCCGGCGCGGGGCGGTTCTACTGGCACAGCCGCATCGCGGGCACTGCCGTGCTGCCGTGTCGGCGCTGTTTGACTGAAACGTCGGTTGCGGTGGAGGACGAGGCGCACCTCATCTTCGCCGAGGCCGGCGACGCCAAGACCGACGACGAGGTTGACGATCCGGACGTGTACAGGTTCGATCGTCGGGCCAAGGAACTCGATCTGCGCCCGGCGGTGCGCGAACTCTGGCTGATCAACGCGCCGGCGTTCGTCCTCTGCCGGGAGGACTGCCCGGGTCTCTGTCCCACTTGCGGCGCCGATCTCAATGCCGGACCGTGCAGCTGTCCCCCCACGCACGACGCGCGGTGGGACGCCCTGCACAAGCTCGATTCCTCCTCCACGACGTAAATTCCGTTCTGACTCTCTAACGATCCGATCGACCCATGGCCGTCCCGAAGCGCAGAACCTCCAAGCGAAAGAAGCGCGCCCGCAACACGCACAAGAAAGCGGCGCCCATCGCCCTCCAGAAGTGTCCCCGCTGTCAGGCGATGAAGCGCCCCCATCGCGTGTGTGACGAATGCGGGTACTACGCCGGCAAGCAGCGAGTCGCCGCCAGGGAAGCCTGACGTTGGCGCGGATCGCGTTGGACGCCATGGGGGGAGACCACGCCCCACAGGCGACCGTTGCCGGCGCGCTACTCGCCGCCGCCGAGCTCGATCCCTCGCACGCAATCCACCTCGTCGGCCAGGCGGCGCTCATCGAGCGCACGCTCGACGCGCTGCTGCGCGGTGAATACGCCGCGTTCGCCGCGCATCGTGCACGCCTCAACGTCGTCGACGCTCCCGACGTCATCGAGATGGCCGAGAAGCCCAGCGCGGCCATCCGCGGCAAGCCCAACAGCTCCATGATGGTGGGGCTCCGCATGCACGCCGAAGGCCGCTGTGACGCGTTCGTCTCGGCCGGCAACACCGGGGCCCAGATGGCCGCCTCGATGGTCCTCCTCAAGCTGCTCGACGGGCTCAAGCGGCCCGCCATCGTCACGCTCTTTCCCACCGCCCAACAACCCGTCGTTGTGCTCGATTCGGGCGCCAACGTCGACTGCACGGCGGTGGAACTCGTTCAGTTCGCGCGCCTCGGCAGCGTCTACGCCCATGACATGCTCGGCCGCCAGAATCCGGCGGTCGGGCTGCTGAACATCGGCGAGGAAGCGGAGAAGGGAAACGCCGTCTGCAAAGAAGCGCACGCCCTCCTCGCCGAATCCGGCCTCAATTTCGTGGGCAACGTCGAAGGACGCGATCTCCCCGCCGGCCGTAATCATCAGGGCCCGGTCGACGTCGTCGTGTGCGACGGATTCGTGGGCAACGTGGTCCTGAAATTCTACGAAGCCGTCGCGCCGCTCATGGTTGGACTGCTCGTCAAGGCCGGCCTGGAGCAAGAGCGGATCACGGCCGCCCTGCGACAGCTCGACTACTCCGAGTACGGCGGCGCTCCGCTCCTCGGCGTGCGCGGGGTGAGCATCATCTGCCACGGCCGCTCGTCGCCGCGTGCGCTCAAGAACGCGATCAACGTGGCCGTCCAGGCCGTGGAGAGCCGTCTCGTGGACCATATCGGCAACCGGCTGAACGCCGCCGCCGACGGGGCCGCCGCATGAAGCGCCCCATCGCATATTTCGCGTCCACCGGACGCGGCGTGCCCGAGCGCGTGATGACCAACCACGACTTCGCGGCGATCGGCATCGAGACCTCCGACGAGTGGATCGTCGGGCGAACCGGGATCCGCGAGCGCCACATCGCCGCCCCCGGCGAGACCACCTGCACCATGGCAGCGGTCGCGTCGCGGCAGGCCATGGAGCGCGCCGGCGTGCACGCCGGCGACATCGACACGATCGTGCTCAGCACCGCCACGACCGACCGGCTCCTCCCGTCCACGGCCGTGGATCTGCAGGCCGAGTTGGGCGCCTCCCGCGCCGCAGCGTTCGACATCAGCGCCGCCTGCGCCGGGTTCATCTACGGCACCACGGTGGCCGAGGCGATGATCGCCGCCGGCAGCGCCGAGACGGTGCTCGTGGTGAGTGCCGAGCGCATGAGTTCGATCATCGACTGGACCGACCGCGCCACCTGCGTGCTGTTCGGTGACGGCGCCGGCGCGGCGATCGTGCGCCCCGCCGAACGCGACCGCGGCATCCTCGGCTCCTACATCCGCAGCGACGGCACCCTCGCCAACCTGCTGTACCGGCCAGCCGGAGGCGCTGCCCATCCGTTCGACCAGCAGGTACTCGACGACCGCAGCTCCTACGTGAAGATGGCGGGGCGTGAGGTCTTCAAGCACGCCGTGCGGTCCATGGCCGACGCCTGCGACCGTGTGCTCGATGCCGCCAAGCTCACCAGCGCCGATATCGACTTGCTCATTCCGCACCAGGCGAACGTTCGCATCATCGAAGCCACCGCCAAGCACGCCAACATGCCCATGACCAAGGTCTACGTGAACGTGGACCGCTACGGCAACACGTCCTCGGCATCCATCCCGATCGCCCTGGACGAAGCCCTCCAGACGGGGCGAATCAAGGAAGGCAGCACCGTCCTCCTCGTCGGGTTCGGCGCCGGATTCACCTGGGGCTCGATGGTCATCCGGTTCTGAGCATGCGCTTCGTCCTGATCTTTCCAGGGCAGGGCTCGCAGATCCCTGGAATGGGCAAGGATCTGGCGGCCGCATTCCCGGCGGCCCGGAGCGCGTTCGCGGCCGTGGACGACGCACTCGGCGCGCGCATCAGTGCACTCTGCTTCAACGGGCCGGCCGACGAGTTGACCCTCACCCTCAACGCTCAGCCGGCGCTGCTCGCGCACGGCGCCGCAGTGTGGGCCGTAGCCCGCGAGGCGCTGGAGGGCCGCGTGGACGCCGCCGCGGGACACTCGCTGGGCGAGTTCACGGCCTACCACGCCGCCGACGCGCTGACGCTCGGCGCCGCCGCCCGCCTCGTCCGGCGCCGCGGCGAACTCATGTATGAAAGCGGCATCGCCCGTCCCGGCGCCATGGCGGCGATCCTCGGCGAGACCCTCGAGCCGATCGCGGCCATTTGCGCGCAGGCCACCCGCGAGGCGGGACTCGTCGTGCCGGCCAACTATAACTCGCGCGAGCAGGTCGTGATCAGCGGCGAACCGGCCGGCGTGGACCGCGCGATGGCATTGGCTAGGGAGTTGGGAGCGAAGCGCGCCATCAAACTCAACGTGAGTGGCGCCTTTCATTCGCCCCTCATGGAAACAGCTTTAGATGGCTTTTCCCAAGCCATTGACAAGTCGTGCTTTACGGAGGCACGCTTTCCGGTGTACTCCAATGTCACGGCCGACGCCGGTATTTCCGCGGGACGAGCGCGCGCGCTGCTGGCCAGGCAACTCACGAACCCCGTGCGGTGGACCGACGAGATTTCTACCATGGCGGCTGCGCACCCCGACTCGACGTACGTGGAAATGGGCCCCGGCACGGTGCTCGTGGGGCTGCTCAAGAAGATCGCGCCGCAACTCCGGACGATGAGTTGCGGCGGCCCCGCCGACATCGACAAGCTCATGGAGATCGCGGCCGCATGAACATCGACCTCACGGGAAAGTCGGCCCTGGTCACGGGAAGCACCCGCGGTATCGGGCGGGCGATCGCCGATGCGCTGGCCGGCTGCGGCGCGCGGGTCGGCGTCGTTGGGCGCGACCCGGCGCGGGCCCATGAGGCCGCCGCTGCCATCTCGCCCAATGCGCGCGGATTCGCTTGCGACGTGGGCGACACCGCGTCGGTTGCGGCTCTGGTGGCCGCAGCCGAGGAGGCATTCGGCGGGCTCGACATCCTGGTCAACAACGCTGGCATCACGCGGGACAACGTGCTCTTCCGCCTCAAGGACGATGACTGGGACGCGGTGCTGGACGCCAATCTGCGGGGGGCGTTCGCGAGCATGCGGGCCGCGGCGCGGGGCATGATGAAGCGCCGCTGGGGGCGGATCATCAACATCTCCAGCATCGTGGGCCTCGTGGGGAACAAGGGGCAGGCGAATTACGCGGCCAGCAAGGCGGGGCTGGTCGGGCTCACCAAGTCGGTGGCCAAGGAGCTGGCCTCGCGCAACGTGCTGGCCAATGTGGTCGCGCCGGGCTTCATCCTGACCGACATGACCGCGGCGATGACCCCCGAAGCCCGCAGCGCGCTCGCGCAGCAGATTCCGTTGGAACGACTGGGCACGCCCGAGGATATTGCGGGCGTGGTGGCGTTCCTGGCGTCGGACCACGCGTCGTACATCACGGGGCAGGTTGTCGTGGTGGACGGCGGCATGGTCATGTGACTCACAGGTGTGATTCGTCGCTGCTAGATTACTCTGATTGACCACCCTTTCCGGAGAGCCACGTCCCATGGCTGACAATGCACAGAAGGTCCGCGACATCATCGAGAAGGAGCTTGGCGTGGAGCGCGAGAAACTCACCAACGAGGCGAGTTTCATCGAGGACCTCGGCGCCGACAGCCTCGACATCGTCGAACTCGTGATGGAATTCGAGAAGGAGTTCAACATCGACATCCCCGACGAGGACGCCGAGAAGCTGCGCACCGTGGGTGATGCGGTCGCGTACCTGAACCAGAAGGTTGGCGGCTGATGAAGCGTCGGGTCGTCGTCACCGGCATCGGGGCGATCACGCCCGTCGGCAATGACGTGGCGACGACGTGGCGGGGGCTCGTGGACGGCCTGTCGGGCGCGGCCCCGATCACGAAGTTCGACGCCTCCACCTTTCCCGTGCGTTTCGCATGCGAGGTGAAGGGGTTCGATCCGCTGACGTACATGGACCGCAAGGAAGCCAAACGCTCCGATCAGTACTCGCAGTACGCCATCGCCAGCGCCTTCCAGGCGATGACCGACGCGGGGCTGGGAGACGTGTTGAGCGGTGAACTCTCCGAGCGCACCGGCGTGATCCTCGGGAGTGGCATCGGCGGCCTCAAGAGCTTCGAGGAACAGCACGACCAGTACCGGGAGCGGGGCGCGAGCAAGATCAGCCCGTTCTTCATTCCGATGTTCATCGCCGACATCGCTGCGGGCTTGGTGTCCATGCGCTTCAAGGCCCGCGGCCCGAACTACGCCACGGTGAGCGCGTGCTCCACCGGTGCGCACGCGATCGGCGAAGCCTATCGGACCATCCAGTACGGCGACGCCGATGTGATGCTGAGCGGCGGCACCGAGGCCACGGTGACCCCGATGGCGATCGGCGGATTCGCCAACATGAAGGCGCTTTCCGAACGCAATGATTCCCCGGCCACGGCGTCGCGCCCGTTCGACCTCACGCGCGACGGATTCGTGATGGGTGAGGGATGCGGCATCGTCGTCCTGGAGGAGCTGGAGCACGCCCGGCGCCGCGGCGCCAGGATCTACGGTGAGATCGTCGGCTACGGCGCCACCGCCGACGCCCACCACCTCACGGCGCCCGCGCCCGACGGCGAAGGAGCGCAACGGGCCATGCGACGCGCCCTCGCCGATGCCGGCCTCACCACCGCCGACATCCAATACATCAACGCGCACGGCACCTCCACCCCAGCCGGCGACATCGCCGAGACGTCGGCCATCGAGAAGGTCTTCGGCTCGCATGCGGCCGGGCTCAACGTCAGCTCCACGAAGTCAGCCACCGGGCACATGCTCGGCGCGGCCGGCGCCGTGGAGTTCATCATCACCACCCTCGCCGTGCGCGACGGCATCGTGCCGCCGACGATCAATTATCAAACGCCCGACCCGGACATCAGGCTCAACATCACGCCCAACACAGCGGTGAAGCGTCCGATGACCGCGGCCCTCAGTAACAACTTCGGATTCGGCGGCCACAACGTCACGCTCGCCGTTCGCAATTGGGAGGAATGAGCCCGTGCCAGCCGACTCCGACCTCGTCATCGATCGCCACCGCATCACCGATCGCGCGCTGCTGCCCATTGCCGATAAGGTGGAGCAGGGCGCGCGGCTCACCCCGAACGACGGGCTGACCCTTTTCCGCACGCCCGATCTCCTCGGGCTCGGAACCCTCGCTGACGCACGTAATCGCGCGCTCCACGGCGACCGCGTGATGTTCGCCGCCAACCAGCACATCAACCCCACCAACGTCTGCATCCTCCGCAAGACGTGCGTGTTCTGCTCCTACGCCCGGCTTCCCAAGGAGGACGGCGCGTACCGCTACACGCTGGAGCAGGTGCTGGCCGAGTCGGACGACGCCAACAGCACGCTCACGCGAGAGTTCCACATCGTGGGCGGCCTCGACATGCAGGCGGGCCTCGCGTACTACGCCGACATGTTCCGCGCCCTCAAGGCGCGCCACCCGCACGTGCACATCAAGGCGCTCACCGCCGTGGAGATCGCCCACATCGCGCGCATCGAGAAGATGTCGGTGCAAGACGTGCTCATCGCCCTGCGCGAGGCCGGCCTCGACACCATGCCGGGCGGCGGCGCCGAAGTGTTCAGCCCCGGCGTGCGAGCGACGATCGCCGACAAGAAGCTGGCCGGCGAGGAATGGATCGGCGTGCACCGCGAGGCGCACCAACTCGGCATCCGCACCAACTGCACGATGCTCTACGGCCACGTCGAAACGCTCGAGGACCGGATCCACCACCTGTCCATGCTGCGTGAACTGCAGAGTGAGACCGGCGGGTTTCTGGCCTACATCCCCCTCGCCTACCACCCGGACAACAACGAACTGGGCGAGACGCTCCACCGCCAAGGCACCGCGACGTCGGGGTTCGACGACCTCCGCAACCTCGCCGTCGGCCGCCTGTTCCTCGACAACATCCCGCATATCAAGACGCACTGGGTGATGGTCACCCCATTCCTTTCCCAGACCGCGCTCGCCTTTGGCGTGAACGACATGGAAGGAACGATGGTCCGCGAAAAGGTCTACCACGAGGCAGGCGCCCATACGGCGCAGGCCATGCCCCTCGAGGGTCTGCTGCGCCTCATTCGAGGCGCCGGCAAAGTGCCGGTGGAGCGGGACTCGCTCTACAATGTGGTGCGCACCTTCGACGACGACCGCGTCCCCTCGGCCCACCAGGCGGCGTAGATGCGCATCGGCCGCATTCCCTACATCAACTGCTACCCGGTCTACGGGGCGATCGATCGCGGCATCGTCCCCCTGGACGGCGAATTGGTGGACGGCGTCCCCACGGTGCTCAATCGTGGCATGCGCGACGGAACGCTCGACGTGAGCGTGATCTCGGCGGTGGAATACGCCGCCGACGCATCACGCTACCTGCTGCTCCCCGATCTTGGCATCACGAGCGACGGTCCGGTGCGCAGCGTCGTCATGTTCTCCAAGCGGCCGGCCGAGGCACTCTCCGGGCAACGCGTGCTCGTGAGCCGCAGTTCCATGACCAGCGTTGCGCTCCTCGAACTGCTGTTCGAGCACGTGTGGCACGCCACCCCCCAGTTCGTACCCGCCGACGCCGAGATGTCCGACGTCGAGTCATTCGAGCGCGACCCGCACGAGGCGCGACTCGTGATCGGCGACGCCGCGCTCCTGCTCCATACCAGGCTCCACGCGCCCGGCGACGCGCCGCTCGCCCGGCCCAGCGACTACCAGCACGCCTACGACCTGGGCGCCGAATGGAAGCGGTGGACCGGCCTCCCGTTCGTGTTTGCCGTGTGGGTGGCGCAACGCACTGCCGATGTGCAACAGGCGCTGGCCGCGCACGGCCGCCTCATCACCTCACGCGACTGGGGGCTGGCCCACCTCGATACGCTCGCCGCCCAGGCCTCGCTCGCCACCGGGGTGGCGCGTTCGGTGTGCCTCGAATACCTCTCCGGCCTCGACTACCGGCTGTCGTACAGCCACCTGGCCGGCCTCACGGAATTCTTCCGCCGGCTGGTGGCGGCGGGCCGCGTCCCCGATGGCTCGCTCCGTTTCCTCCCCGCGGCCTAGACGGTACCGCTATGCGCGATCTTCTGGACTTCTATACCAATGCCCCGCTGCTCGAACTCGGCGCCGAAGCCGATCGCGTGCGGCGCCAGCAACATCCCGACGACATCGTCACCTTCATCGTCGACCGCAATATCAATTACACCAACGTGTGCGTGGCCGACTGCGGGTTCTGCGCGTTCTACCGCCGCCCCAAGCACGCCGAAGGATGGACGCTGTCGTACGAGCAGATCGGCGCCAAGATCGAGGAGGCCAAAGCCCTCGGCGCGGTGCAGATCCTCATGCAGGGCGGGCACAACCCGTACATCCCGTTCGAGTGGTACCTCGACCTGCTGCGCTACATCAAGCGGAATCACCCCATCCACATCCACGGCTTCAGCCCGAGTGAGGTGGATTTCTTCGCCAAGCTGTTCCGGCTCGACGCGCGCGACGTGATCCGCGAACTGATGAAGGCGGGACTCGACTCCATCCCCGGCGGCGGCGGCGAGATCCTCGTCCAACGGGTGCGCGACCAGGTGGCCCGCAAGAAGGCCGGCGCCGACCGCTGGCTCGAAATCATGGAGATGGCCCACGAGGCGGGGATGAGAACCTCGGTCACCATGATGTACGGCATCGGCGAGACCCTGGCCGAGCGCATCGAGCACCTGGAACGCGTGCGCGACGTGCAGTCGCGCACCCACGGCTTCACGGCGTTCATTTGCTGGCCGCTCCAGCCGGAGAACACGCCCCAGATGTCCCACATGCCCAAAACGGACGCCGTGGACTACCTGCGCACGGTAGCCATGGCGCGCGTTGTGCTCGACAACGTGCCCAACCTGCAGGCCAGTTGGGTCACGATGGGAATGAAGGTCGGCCAGATCGCCCTCCGGTTCGGCTGCAATGATTTCGGATCGCTCATGATCGAGGAGAACGTCGTCTCGGCAGCCAATACCACCTTCCGGACGACCACCGACGAAATGGAACGGCTGATCCGTGACGCCGGCTTCACTCCCGCACGACGGCGCCAGGACTACTCGATCATCCCCCTGCGTGCGGATGCCGCGGCGTAGCCGGCGCGGCCGCACCCCGCGGCCGGCCGGCCGCCGCTCCCGCTCCGTGGTCGCCGCATGACCCGCACCGGCATCGGATACGATTCGCACCGCTTCGCCCCCCCGGGACCGATGGTCCTCGGCGGGGTCACGATCGAGAGCGACGTGCGCCTCGCCGGCCACTCCGATGGCGACGCCGTGGCCCACGCCGTGACCGACGCCGTGCTCGGCGCCGCCTCGCTCGGCGACATCGGGCACCTCTTTCCCGATCACGATCCGGCCAACGAGAACCGTGACTCGATCGAGATGCTTCGCATCGCCGTCGACCGTATACACCAGGCTGGCTGGCGCGTCCAACAGGTCGACGTCGTCGTCGTCGCGGAATATCCGCGGGTAGGCCCGCACCGCGACGCCATGCGCACCTGCCTGGCCGACGCGCTCGGCGTCACCCTCGCCGACGTCAGCGTCAAGGGCAAGTCCAACGAGGGGATGGGCTGGATCGGCCGCGGCGAGGGGCTCGCCTGCATCGCGACCGCAAGCATCGTCCGCGCGGCCTGAGGCCGTGAACCCCTCGACGGTGCTCGATTGGCTCGGGGCATTGCCCCTCGGGACGTTGTACGTCGTGCTCGCCGCCTTTGCCGCCGCTGAGAACGTCTTTCCACCGCTCCCCGCCGATTCGGTGGTCGCAATAGGCAGTTTTCTCGCTGCCCGAGGTCAGGGCACCGCGTTCGCCGCCTTTGCCGCCGTCCTCGCCGGGAATCTCGCGGGCGCTATGGCCACGTACGCCGTGGGCCGGCGGTACGGAGCCGACCGGCTCGAGCGGCGGATGTTCGGCAACCGGGCGGCGGAAGTCGACGCGCAGCTCGATGCCTATTACGGGCGGTACGGGCTGGCGGCGCTCTTTCTCGGGCGGTTCATACCGGGGGTGCGCGCCCTCGTGCCTCCATTCGCGGGCGCGCTTCGCGTTCCGCCGCTCACTGCGGCGCTGCTCATCGGCCTCGCGTCCGCCATCTGGTACGGCACGGTGAGCTACGTCGGATTCACGCTCGGCGCCGACTGGCCAACCGTGGCCCGCGCCCTGTCGCGCGAGGGCAGGACCGTGGCCGCCATCGCGGCCGTGCTCGCGCTCGGACTGGCCACCATGTGGTACCTGCGGTGGAGGAAGCAGTGACGGACGAGGGCATCGCTCGAGCGTTCTTGCTGGAGCGGTTCACCGACTATCTGTCGCTGGAGCAGGGGGCCTCGCCACGCACGCAGGAGGCGTACGCCCGTGATGTGGGCCGAATGGCCGAATTCGCCACTGCCAGCGGGGCCAAACAGCCGGCCGATGTCACCCCCAAGTTGCTCCGCGAGTTCATGTACCACCTCAAGGACCTCGGGCTCGCGCCCGCATCCATCCGCCGCGGTGTGTCCGGCGTTCGCACCTACTTCCGGTTCCTGCTCGCCGACGGGCTGCTGCTCCAGGACCCCAGCGAGCGGCTGGAGACACCCAAGAAGTGGCGCACGCTTCCCGACGTGCTCACCGTGGCGGACGTCGCCAGCCTGCTCGCCGCTCCGACGATGGACGATCCGCTCTACTTCCGCGACCGCGCGATGCTCGAACTCGCGTACGGGGCGGGGCTGCGTGTTTCGGAGTGGATCACGATCGGGATCAAGGATCTGCTGTTCGACCAGGGAGTGGTGCGCGTCCTGGGCAAGGGGAACAAGGAGCGCCTCGTGCCCCTGGGCCGGAACGCGATCGCCACGCTCGCGATCTACCTCCGCGAGCTACGGCCCAAGTTGGAGCGCGGCGCCGGCAAAGGAGCGCTTTTTCTGAACGCGCGCGGCGAACCGCTCACCCGCATGGGTGCCTGGAAGATTCTCCGGAAATACGTCGAGCGGGCGGGCATAGAGAAACACGTGTCGCCCCACACGCTGCGTCACTCGTTCGCCACGCACCTGCTGGAAGGGGGGGCCGACCTGCGCGCCGTCCAGGAAATGCTCGGCCATTCCGATATCTCCACCACACAGATCTATACGCACGTCGACCGGGAGTACCTGCGGAGCGTGCACCGGCAGTATCATCCCCGGGCATGATCTCGCTCTCACCGCTGCGCCCATGATTCTCGTCATCGACAACTACGACTCGTTCACCTACAACCTCGTCCAGTATCTGGGCGAGCTGGGCGCCGACCTCGTGGTCCGCCGCAACGACGCGATCACGGTGGACGAGGTGGGCACGCTGGCGCCCACGGCCATCGTCCTGTCGCCCGGACCCTGCGCCCCCGCGCAGGCCGGCATCACGGTGGACACCGTCCGCCGCTGGGGATCGTCGATTCCGATGCTCGGCGTCTGCCTGGGCCATCAGGCGATCGGCGAGGCGTATGGGGGGCGCGTGGTGCGGGCCAGCCACGTCATGCACGGAAAGACATCGCAGGTGATTCATACCGGCACGGGAGTGTTCGTCGGACTGCCCAGTCCGTTCGAGGTCATGCGCTACCACTCGTTGGTCGTCGAGTCGGCGTCGCTCCCGGCGTCCCTCGAAGTTGTGGCCCGATCGGCCAGCGACCCGACCGAGATCCAGGGGATGCGCCACCGCGAGCACCCCGTATTCGGGGTCCAGTTCCACCCGGAATCGATCAAGACGGAGCAGGGCAAGGCGATCCTGCGCAACTTCCTCGAGCTGGCCATCGGTCGCGTGTAGAACGGAGCGCGACCGGGCCCGCGGATCGTCCAAAGTGGCGGTCCGGCCCACATTTGCGTTGCGTCGGGCGAATCGATATCTTAGCTGGCGTGAATCTTGCGGCTGATCGCGCGGTCTTGCGCCGCCCATGAGGACGCTTGCCGTCATCCCAGCTCGTCTGGGCGCGACGCGCCTCCCCCGCAAACCCCTCCGCCTCCTCGCCGGTCTCCCCCTCGTGGTCCGCGTCTGGGAGCGCGTGCGCGACACGGGATTGGCCGAGCGGTGCGTGGTCGCCACCGACAGCGACGAGGTGGCCCAGGCCGTTCAGCGGCACGGCGGTGACGCCGTGATGACTTCGCCCGACCACCTGTCGGGCACCGACCGGGTGGCCGAGGTGGCGGCGCGGGCGGAATTCGCCGCCTACGACACCGTGCTCAACGTACAAGGAGATGAGCCGTTCGTGGCCGTGGAGGCCCTGAACGGCGCGGTGGACATGGTGGAGGTGCACGGATTCCCGCTGGGGACGGCGGCGGCCATGGCGGGCCTCGAGGTTCTCCAGGATCCGAATGTGGTCAAAGTCGTCGCGGCCGACGACGGGCGGGCCATGTATTTTTCACGTGCGGCCATTCCCTTCCTTCGCGACCGCAGCGATGCCGCGCTGCTCCGCGATCGGATCTGGCGGCACGTCGGCGTCTACGCCTACTCTCGCGATGCGTTGGCGCGATGGGTGGCCCTGCCGCCGCACCCGTTGGAGCGTGTCGAACGTCTGGAGCAGTTGCGGCCTCTGGCTGCGGGGCTGGCCATGGGGGTGGCACGCATCGCCGATGCGGCATCGAGCGGTATCGATACGGAAGACGACCTGACGAGAGCGAACGTCGAGTGGACGAACACACACCCGGGGACGACCTGATGCCAGCAATCGCGACCCAGCACACCACGAAGTTCATCTTCGTCACGGGCGGAGTCGTATCGTCGTTGGGCAAGGGCATCGCGGCCGCGTCGCTCGGCCGGTTGCTCGTGGAACGCGGCCTGCGCGTGTCGATGATGAAGTTCGATCCCTATATCAACGTCGACCCCGGCACGATGTCGCCGTTCCAGCATGGCGAGGTGTTCGTCACCGACGACGGCGCCGAGACGGACCTCGACCTCGGCCATTACGAGCGGTTCATCGATCGCGCCCTCTCGCAGGCAAATAACGTCACCACCGGACGCATCTATCTCAACGTGATCACCAAGGAACGCCGCGGGGAGTATCTCGGCTCCACGGTGCAGGTCATTCCGCACATCACCGATGAGATCAAGGCCGCGATGCGGCGCATCGCCCCCGACAACGACGTGGTCATCGTCGAGATCGGCGGTACGGTGGGCGATATCGAGTCGCTGCCCTTCCTCGAGGCCATCCGCCAGTTCCGGCACGATGTGGGGCGCGAGAACGCCATCTTCGTCCACCTCACGCTCATTCCCTACATCGCGGCCGCCGGCGAACTCAAGACCAAGCCCACGCAGCACTCGGTGCGCGAGCTGATGGAGATCGGGATCCAGCCGGATCTGCTCATCGTCCGCACCGAGCGCCCCATCTCCGACGAACTCAAACGCAAGATCGCGCTGTTCTGCAACGTCGAGTTCGGCTGTGTGATCGAGAGTCCCGACGTGCGCACGATCTACCAGATTCCACTCTCTTTTCACGATCAGGGCTTCGACGAGATGGTCCTGCAGAAGCTCGGCATCGAGCGCCCCGAGCCCGACCTCTCGGCGTGGCGCGGCATGGTCGAGCGCATCCTCGCGCCGCGCGAGCGCGTGCGCATCGCCGTCGTCGGCAAGTACACCGAGTTCGTGGACAGCTACAAGAGCGTGCAGGAAGCGCTCATTCACGGCGGCATCGCCAACGACGTCGGCGTGGACATCCACTGGGTCTCCAGCGATGCCTTCACGTCGCAGGAACGCGCCGCCGAACTGCTCCACGGCTACGACGGGGTGCTCGTGCCGGGCGGGTTCGGGGTGCGCGGCGTCGAGGGCATGGTCGAGGCCATTCGGTACGCCCGCGAGTCCGGACTCCCGTTCTTCGGCATCTGCCTGGGCATGCAGGTGGCGATCATCGAGTTCGCGCGCAACGTGTGCGCGTTGGACGACAGCCATTCGTCCGAGTTCGCCCCGCAGTGCGACAACCCCGTGATCGCGCTCATGGAATCGCAGCAGCACCTCACCGACATGGGCGGTACGATGCGCCTCGGCGCCTATCCCTGCCGGCTCACGCGCGGTTCCAGGACGGCCGAGATCTATGGCGTAGCCGAGGTGAGCGAACGGCACCGGCACCGCTACGAAGTCGCGAACGCGTACCGCGACCTGTTCACGCAGAAGGGCCTCCGGCTCTCGGGGCTCAGCCCCGACGGCCAACTCGTCGAGATCGTGGAGTTGCCGTCGCACCCGTGGTTCGTCGGCTGCCAGTTCCATCCGGAGCTCAAGTCGCGGCCCATGCGTCCGCATCCGTTGTTCGCCGGATTCATCGCGGCCGCGTACCGCGCCAAACATGGCGGCGCCCAGAACACCGAGCACGGCAGGCTCGTCGAGGCGACGGACTGACGTGACGCGAGCATTCCCCGCCGACGCGTTCTTTCTCATCGCCGGTCCCTGCGTGCTCGAGGACGACGCGCTCAACCTGCGCGTCGCCGACCACCTCGCGGCGCTCGCCGAACGCGTGCCGGGCGGCATCATCTACAAGGCCTCATTCGACAAGGCCAACCGGTCCAACGCCGCGGCGCATCGCGGCCCCGGGCTCGACGAGGGCCTGGCGGCCCTCGACCGCGTGCGCCGCGCCACCGGGCTGCGTATCCTCACCGACGTCCACCTGCCGGAGCAGTGCGGCGCCGCCGCCCAGGTGGCCGACGTGCTGCAGATCCCCGCATTCCTCTGCCGCCAGACCGACTTGCTCGTGGCCGCTGGTGCTACCGGCAAGCCCGTGAACATCAAGAAGGGCCAGTGGATGCATCCCGAGGGGATGCGCGGCGCCGTGGACAAGGTCCGCGGCGCGAGCACCCCGGTGCCTGAGGTCGCGGTCACCGAGCGCGGCACCTTTTTCGGATACGGCGACCTCGTGGTAGACATGCGCGACTTCAAGCGCATGCGCGAAGCCTGCGATGCGCCCACGATCTTCGACGCCACCCACAGCGTGCAGCAGCCGGGCCGTGGGGAGGGAGGCGCCAGCGGCGGCGCCCGCGAATTCGTGCCGCCCCTCGCCCTCGCCGCCGTCGCGGCCGGCGCCAACGGGATGTTCATGGAAACCCACCCCGATCCCGATCACGCCCCAAGCGACGGCCCCAACATGATGCCCCTCGAGCAGCTCGACGCCCTCGTCGAGCGCGCCGTGGCGCTCTGGGCGCTGGTCCGCGCATGATCGACCGTGCCCTCGCGCGCCGCATCAAGCTCGTCGCCCTCGACGTCGACGGCGTGCTCACCGACGGCGGCATCTACCTCGGCGCGGTGCAGGGACAGCCCCTGGAGTTCAAGCGCTACGACATCCAGGACGGACTCGGCATCCACCTCATGCGCCGGGCCGGCCTGCACGTGGTCATCGTCACCGGCCGCGTGTCGGAGAGCGTGCGCCTGCGCGCCGCCGAGATGGAGATCGATGACGTGGCCCAAGTGGTCGACGCGCACAAGCTCCCCGCGCTCACCACGATCCTCCAGCGGCGCGCGGTCGCGCCCGCCGACGTGGCGTTCGTGGGTGACGACTTTCCCGACCTGGCCGCGATGCGTACGGTGGGCCTCGCCGTGGCCGTCGGCAATGCGGTGCCGGAGGTGAAGCGCGAGGCCGCCTTCGTCCTCGCCTGCCGCGGCGGCCACGGCGCCGTGCGCGAATTCGCCGAGGTGCTGCTCCGCGCGCGCGGCGAATGGGACGCATTGTGGGGCACCTACGTCGAAGAGCGCTCGACGCAGGGAGCCGAGGTCCCATGACGCGCGACGAGATCGTCGCCATGGGGCGGCGCGTCCTGCGCCTCGAATCGGAGGCTCTGGCGGTTGCCGAGTCCCGGCTGGGCGACACCTTCGCCGGCGCCGTGGCACTCATCGCCGGTTCCCGTGGCCGCGTGATCGTGGCCGGCGTCGGGAAGTCCGGACTCATCGGACGCAAGATCGCCGCCACGCTCACCTCGACCGGCACGCCGGCCAGCTTCCTCCATCCGGTGGACAGCGTCCATGGCGACCTCGGCATCGTCGGCGCCGACGACGTGGCCATACTGATTTCCAAAAGCGGCGAGTCCGACGAACTGCTCGGCCTGCTCGAGCACCTCAAGGGACTCGGCGTGGGGCTGATCGCCATCACCGCCGATGGCACGTCCACGTTGGCCACCCTCTCGGACCTCTGGCTCGATGGCTGGGTAAAGGAGGAAGCGTGCCCGCACGATCTGGCGCCGACCACCAGCACCACGGTGGCGTTGGCGCTCGGCGACGCGCTCGCCGTGGCGCTGCTCGACGTCAAGGGATTCCGCCGGGAGGACTTCGCGCGGCTCCATCCCGGCGGCCCGCTGGGGCGCAAGCTGCTCACGCGGGTGCAGGATGTGATGCTGCGGGACGACCTTCCGATATTACGGAATGGTGATACGATGCGGCAGGCCATCGTGATGCTGGCCGAGCGGCGCGGCATCGCGCTGCGGCTGGACGACCGCGACCAACTGGAAGGACTCATGACGGCGGGGGACCTGACGCGAATGATGGAGCGAGAAACCGACATCCTCGCGCTGCCGATCGACCGTGTGCTCACCCGCGCGCCGAAGACGGCGCATGCCGATGAACTCGCCAGCGCTGTGGTATTTCGCATGGAGCAGCACGGCATCATGGCCATGCCGGTCGTCGACGACGACCGCCGGGTGGTGGGCGTCGTCCATCTGCACGACCTCATGCGGGCCCGGGTCCGGTGAAGCGCGCCTCCGCCCTCGTCCTCATCGCGGCCGCGACCGCGGTGGTCGCCGCCGCGGGCTGCGCCCGCCCCGCCGCGCCTCCCCTCACCCACACCCCCTCGCTCGTCGACAGCGCCGAACAGGTCCTGTTCGGCGTCTCGGGCGTGCTTACCAACGAAGGCGTCGCGCGCGGCACCATGACCGCCGACACGGCGTTCGTGTTCCACGATCAGACCCAATTCGACTTCCGGAACGTCAAGGTCAACTTCCGCGATACGACCGGCAAACCCAGTGGCACCATGCGCGCCGACAGCGGGCGCTACGACATGCGCACGCAGGTGCTCGAAGGGTGGGGCCACGTCGTCATCACCAGCACCGACGGGAAGCAGCTCGACACGCCTCAGCTGCGCTACAACCAGGCGACCGACGTCATCACCAGCGATACGTCCTTCGTCCTCACCCAGGCCGACCGGGTGCAGCGCGGGATCGGTCTCGTCACCGACCCCAATCTCAACCACATCCGCATCCTCCGCGCCGCGACCCAGTCGGGCACCGTCACCAGCTTCCCCGACCATTGATGCCCGCCGTTCGGTTCGCCCTGGTCGCGGCCGCCCTCCTGTTCCCGGCCGCTGCCGCCGCACAGAATACCGGCGGTACCCGGTGCAATGCCGTGAACACGGCGAATACGCGCCAAGTCATGGATAAGCAGCCCAGCGGCAAGTACAACACGTACATGGGCGGCGGCGTGGTCGTGCACTGTCCGGCCAAGCAGATCACGCTCCGCGCCGACAGCATGGAGCAGTACGGTGACGAAGAGCGTTTCTACTTCGTCGGCCACGTGTACTACCGGGAACCGCGGTTCAACCTTCATTCCGATTTTCTCAACTACTACATGACCGAGGAGCGGATCGTCGCCACCGGAAACGTCGACGCCACCATGCCCAACGGGTCCCGGCTCCGGGGACCGGTGGCGACCTACCTGCGGCCGATCCCCAAACGGCGCCCCCTGGCGCAACTGAGCGCCGACCAACGCCCGACCATCACGCTCGTCCAGCAGGATTCCTTGGGCCGCCCGCAGCCGCCCATGCAGGTCGTGGCCAACAACGTGTTCATGAATGGCGACAGCCTCGTCTACGCCGGCGGCCACGTCGTGATCACGCGCCAGGAGTTCACCGCCAGTGGCGACTCGATGTTCCTGGACGGCCAGAAGGAGATCATGCACCTCATGCGCGATCCGAAGATCGAAGGCCGGAGCGGGACCAACCCGTTCACCCTCGTCGGGCTGCTCATCGATCTCTACTCGCGGAACCGCAAGCTCTACCGCGTCATCGCCCGGGGGAAAGGCGTGGCCACGAGTAAGGACATCGTCCTCCACGCCGACACCATCGATCTCCGCGTCACCGATGACGTGCTGCAGCGGGCCGTGGCCTGGGGCCCGGGGCGGGCCAGCGCCAAGAGCCCCGTCGACAGCCTGCGCGCCGACTCCATCAACGTCGTCATGCCCGGCCAGCAGGTGCGGGAGATCCACGCCGTGGGAACGGCGTATGCGGAGAGCAAGCCGGACACCGTGAAGTTCCGCACCAAGGAGATGGACTGGATGAAGGGCGACACGATCATCGCCTACTTCGATTCCCTCCCGCCCAAGGACACCACGCACTCACCCGCCATCCGGCGCCTCGTGGCCATCGATAGCGCGTCGGCGTACTACAACATGCCGCCGCGCGATACGACGATCTGCACGCCCGCCATCAACTACTCCAAGGGACAGCGCATCACCGTCACGTTCGGCGCCAAGGGCGTCAAGACGGTGGACGTCAGCGGCCAGACACAGGGCATCCTCGCCGAACCGGATGCTGCCGATACGCTCAACACCACCATGTGCGGCAAGCCGCCCATCAAGAAGCCGCCCGCCAAGAAGCCAGGCGGCGAGACGCCGAAACCCGCCGCCAAACGCGGGGGCGGCCGTGCGCTCGCCGCTCCCATTCCCGATCACCGCCGATGAGCGACTCCGCCACCCCCGACACCATCGCCGCGCTCGTCGAGCGCCTCGCGCACGGAGACCGCTCCACCGCGCTCGCCGTCCACGCATTGCTCAGCGCAGCCGACGATCGCGGTGCCGCCGTCTTCGACCGCGTCGCGATGGCGTACCGCGACGACCACCTGGCTGCGCTCCGCGCCGCGGGCCGCGACGCCGATCGCGAAGCCGGTCGCCTGAGCCTCGACGAGGTGCGCGAATATCTGGCCCACTCCCTCTTTCCCCGTCTGAGCGGAGAAGGGATCGTCCGCCTCCCGCCCGAAGGGCTGATCGACCCCGACGCGACGCTGCGATTCACCGACGCCGTCTGGCACGACATCGTCGCCAGCCGCGCTGAACTCACCGCCGCCATGCGACAGACGGGCGAGCAGCCAGCCGCGACCGGCGACAATGTCGCGATCCCCGTCGGTGAGCACGTCGTGCCCGGGGGGAGTCGACTCGCCGCCGAGGGACTGGTCAAGGTGTACCGCCGCCGCCGCGTCGTGAACGACGTCGCGGTGCACCTGCAGCAGGGCGAGATCGTCGGGCTGCTCGGCCCCAACGGGGCGGGGAAGACCACCACCTTCTACATGATCGTCGGCCTCATCCAGCCCCTCTCGGGACGCATCCTGTTCGACGGCGCCGACATCACCAACATGCCCATGTACAAGCGCGCGCGCTTGGGCATCGGCTACCTGTCGCAGGAGCCGTCCATCTTTCGCAAGCTGTCGGTGGAGGACAACATCCTGGCGATCCTCCAGACGCTCTCCATCTCCACCGCCGACCGCGAGCGGCGGCTCGAGACCCTGCTCGATGAACTGGGGATCAAGCACCTGCGAAAGCAGAAGGCCTACGCCCTGTCCGGCGGCGAGCGCCGCCGGCTGGAAATCACCCGCGCCCTGGTGACCGAACCCAAGTTCATGATGCTCGACGAGCCGTTCGCGGGCGTCGATCCAATCGCCGTCCACGACATCCAGACCATCGTCGCCCGCCTCCGGAACCGCAACATCGGGGTCCTCATCTCGGACCACAATGTGGAGCAGACCCTGGACATCGTCGACCGCGCGTACATCATGTTCGATGGACAGGTGAAGGTATCGGGCTCGGTCCGGGAGTTGGTGTTCGACGATACCGTGGCCGATATCTACCTGGGTCCCACCCTTACGGCGCGCCTCCGATCGCGCTTCGCCTCCGCCGGCGTTTGAGCCGCCTCCCCGAATGAAAGCAGGTCTTCACCAGAGCACGCATCTCCGGCAGGAACTGAAGATCAATCCGCGCCTCTACCAGGCGATGGACCTGCTGTACATGCCGTTGCTGGACCTGCAGCAGCACCTCAAGCAGGAACTGCTCAACAACCCGTTTCTCGACCTCGTCGAGCCCGAGGACGAGGAGAACGACGAGGTCGAGCCCGGAGAGGAACCGCCGGCGCTCGACGCCGGCGCCGAGGACGACACGGCCGAGCACGACGCCGCCAAAGACGACGCGATCGATTGGGAGGAGATCCTCCTCGACGGATTCGACCCCGGAGGCGCTCCGGTCGAATCCGAGATCCACGAGCACCGCGAGCCGGTGACCATCGCTCGCGGAGGACTTTCTGATTTCCTCATCGAGCAGATCTCCCTCCTCGACCTGAATTCCCGCCAGGAAGTGCTCGCCGCCGAATTCGTGGGCGACATCGCCGACGATGGCTACCTCACCTGCCCGGTGGACGACGTCATCCAGGGGGTCAACGACGCGATCGAGGCCGCCGCCGTCGAACAGGACCGCGACCCCGAGGCCGTGCCCCTGTTCACGCTCGAAGAGGGCGAGGCCACGCTCGACATCATCCAGCGGCTCGACCCGCCGGGCGTCGGCGCCCGCGACCTCCGCGAGTGCCTGCTCCTCCAGCTCCGCGACCAGGGCCGCGACGACAGCCTCGCCTTTCGCCTCGTGCACGACGCCTTCGACGACCTCATCGCGCATCGCTGGCCAGAACTGGCCCGCCGCTACGCCGTCTCGGCCCAGGAGGTGCAGACCGCCGCCGACGAGATCCAGAAGCTCGATCCCAAGCCGGGCCTGCGGTTCGGCGCTGCCGAAGAGAATTACATCATTGCCGACCTGATCGTCGAGAAGATCGACGCCACGTACCGCATCACCCTCAACGACTCCAACCTCCCGCGCCTGCGCCTCAGCCCGGCCTATCAGGCGATTGCCCGCGACAAGAACAAGTTCCAGGGCGAGAACAAGGACTTCATCTCCAGCAAGCTCAATTCGGCCACGTGGATGATCCAGGCCATCGAGCAGCGCCGCCAGACGATGCTCAAGGTCATGACCTACATCGTCGACCGGCAGCGCGAATTCTTCGAGAAGGGGGTTCAGTCCCTCCGGCCGTTGACCCTGCGCGAAGTGGCCGAAGCGATCGGCATGCACGAGTCCACGATCAGCCGCGTCACCAACGAAAAGTGGGTGCAGACGCCGCGCGGGGTGCTCCCCCTCAAGTTCTTCTTCTCGTCGGGCCTCACCACCACCGGCGGCGACGACGTGTCGGCGCGTGGCATCCGGGCCCAGATCGAGAAACTGATCAAGGACGAAGACGCCCGCCACCCGCTCACCGACCAGGAAATCGTGGACATCCTCACCCGCCAGGGCGTCCAGATCGCCCGCCGTACCGTGGCCAAGTACCGCGACCAGCTCGGCGTGCTGTCCGCGCGCATGAGAAAACGCGTATGACGCTCCCGCCAGCCACCCCGGCCGTGGACGTCTCGGTGCTCGTGCCGGCCAAGGACGAGGCCGACAACCTGCCGCTGTTCATGGAGCAGGCCGACGCCGTGTTCCGCACGGCCGGCCCCCGGTTCGAGGTCCTCGTGATCGACGACGGCAGCACCGACCGCACGTGGGCCGTCCTCCAGGAACTCCAGGCCCGCTACCCGTTCCTCCGCACCGTCCGCCACCGCACGCAACGCGGCATCGCCGACGCGCTCCGCACCGGCTACCTCAACGCCCGCGGCGACGTGCTCGTGTTCTATCCCGCCGACCTGCAGTTCAAACCCGAAGATATCCCGCGGCTCGTCGCGCCCATCCTCGCGGGCGACGCCGACATGGTCACCGGCTTCAAGCAGGGCAAGTACGAGAAGGCGTTCGTCTCCGGCATCTACAACGGCCTCAGCCGGCTGCTGTTCGACATTCCCGTCAAGGATCTCAATTCGGTCAAGGCCTACCGGCGCGAGATCATGGACCAACTGCCCATTCGCCCTGACTGGCACCGCTACATGATCGTCCTTGCCGCCGCTCAGGGATACACGGTCACCGAGATCCCGATCCCGGTATATCCCCGGCACGCCGGCAAATCGAAATTCGGGCTCTCTCGCATTCCCGTGGGCGTGCTCGACATGCTCTCCGTGTGGTTCGAGCTGCGGTTCGGCAAGAAGCCGCTCCTCGCCTTCGGCATGCTCGGCGCCGCCCTGTTCGGCGTCGGCGTGATCGCCGGACTCACGGCCCTCGGCTGGCTCCTCGTCAAGGGCGAGGGCGTGCGCTCGGTGTGGACCGTCATCCAGACCTGCCTCATCCTCGGCAGCGTCTTCTTTGCCACCGGACTGCTCGGCGAACAGATTGCCGGCCAGCGCGCCGAAGTGCGCGAACTGCGCCGACGTCTCGAAGAGATGGCCGCCGAGCGCGACGCCGGGGCGCCACGGTAACACGTGCGCGCCCTCTGGATCACCCATTCGTTTCCTCGAGCCGAAGGAGACCTGGCGGGCAGCTTCATCCTCCGCCTCGCTGCCGCCATGCGCGACGAGAACGTGGAGGTCCGCGTGCTCGCGCCGGCGGCGCGTGGACTCGCCAGCACGGCCACGATGGACGGCGTCCGGGTGTTCCGGTACCGCTACGCCCCACGGCGATGGGAGACGCTCGCCTACACGGGCACCATGGCCGAGCAGGTGAGCGGCTCCCTCACCGCCAAGGCCGGGCTGGCCGGCATGATCGCCGCCGGCGCCAGGGCCGCCGCCGCGCACTGCCGCACCGACCATCCCGATGTGGTGCACGCTCATTGGTGGTTTCCGTCGGGCATCTCCGCTGCGTGGGCCGCCTCGCGCGCCCACCGGCCCCTCGTCACGACCATGCACGGAACCGACGTGCGCATGGCCCGCGCCGTGCGCGCCTCGCGCGGCATGTTCGGCTTCGTCATGCGCAACTCGTCCGCGGTCACGACCGTGTCGCACTGGTTGGCGCGCGAGGTGCAGTCCCTCGCGCCGGCGGTGGAACCCATCGTCGCCCCCATGCCGGTGGCCACCGAGCTGTTCACGCCCGCGCCGCATCCCGCCGCCGGCAGCCGCCTGCTGTACGTGGGGCGGATCATGGCGCAGAAGGGAGTCGACCTCCTCATCGAAGCGCTGGCGCTCATGCGGCACCGCGTCATGCTCGACGTGGTGGGCGACGGGCCCATCCGGCCCCACCTCGAGAAGCTGGCCTCGGAGCTCGGCGTATCGGAGTCGATCACGTGGCATGGCGCGCTCCCCCAGGCCGAGATCGTTCGGTTCTACCGCGCGGCACTCACCCTCGTCGTGCCCTCGCATGACGAGGGGCTCGGCCTCGTTGCCGTCGAGGCCATGCTCTGCGGCACGCCCGTCGTCGCCTTCGACTCCGGGGGACTGCCCGACGTTGTCGTCGAGGGACGCACCGGATCCTTGGTCCGCGAGCGGAACCCGCGCGCCCTGGCCGCGGCCCTCGACCGCATGGCCCTGGCGCCCGAGCAGGCCCGGGGGATGGGCCTCCAGGCCCGGGAGATCATGATCGGGCGGTTCTCGCCGCGAGCCGTGGCTGCCCAATACGCCGATTTGTACCGAAGGGTGACGCGTGGCCCGTAAGATCTGGTTCCGCGCGGTCAGCGCCGCGCTCTCGGTGGCCGTGGTGGGCTACGTGGCCTGGGCCCTTTCGCGAAACTGGCACGCGTACGCCACGCAGCCGTTGGACGTCCACCCGCGGTGGGGCCTCGTGCTCGCGTCGGGCGCCGCCATCGTGGGAGCGTACGCGGTCCTCATCCAGACGTGGCGGATCATGCTGGTCGAGTGGGGCGGGCAGCTCCGGTTCTGGCGCGCGGCCCACATCTGGAGCGTGACCAATCTATACCGGTACGTGCCGGGATGGGTCTGGCAGATCGGAGCCATGGGCGTCATGGCGCAGCGCGAGGGGGTTTCGCCGGTGGCCGCCACCGGGTCGTCGATTCTCAGCACGATCGTGAACATCACCACCGGATTCGCCATCGCACTCGGCGCGGGTTCGGTGGCCCTCGACGCGCTGCACCCCGGCACCAGCCGGGTGGCGCTGGCGCTCACCGTGGTCGCCGTCGTGGGGCTCGTGATGCTGCCCGCGGCCATGCCGAGGGTACTGGCGCTGCTGCGGCGTGCTACGGGCCGGGAGATTCCGGACGCCACCGTGCCGCCACGTGTGATCGCCTACGCGATCGTCGGCAACCTCATCGCCTGGGTGCTGTATGGGCTCGCGCTCTATCTGCTCGTCGCCGGCGTGCTGGGCCACGCGGCTGGCGCGCTCTCGAGCTACGTCGCAGTTTACAGTGCGGCGTACGTGCTCGGGTACATCTGGGTGTTCCTCCCGGCGGGGCTCGGCGTTCGCGACGGCACCATGGCCGCGGCGCTGCCGGCGTTCAAGCTCATGACGCCGCCGCAGGCGCTCGTGATCGCGGTGTCGTCGCGACTCTGGACGTCGGTCCTGGAAGTCGTGCCCGGTGTGCTGTTTCTTGCGGTCGACGCGTGGCGTCGCCGCGCTTCTCTGTCCAAGAAATCGAATGCTTCGTCGCGATGAGACGCTCGCGGCGCCCGTGCTTCCGGCGCCGCGTTTCGCAGCCGGATGGGCCGCGCTCACCTACGCGCTGTGCACGCTCGTGCTCGCGTACCCGGTGTTCAGCGGCCAATTCCTGGTCAACCCCAACAGCGATCAGTATATCGCCGGGTACGCCTTCCGATTGTTCGGGGCCCAGTCCCTGCGGACAGGGCATGGGTTCCCGCTCTGGAACCCGTACATCATGGGTGGACTGCCCTACGTCGCCGCCATGCACGGCGACATCTTCTACCCGACGTTCCTGCTGCGGATGCTCATGCCGACCGACCTCGCCATGAGTTGGGGCTTCATCATCCATCTCTTCCTCGCCGGATGCTTCACCTACGGCTTCCTGCGCGCCTGGGGCTTCGGCTTCTTCCCGTCGCTGTTCGGCGGGGTCGGCTACATGCTGGCCGGCCAGGTGGCGTCGCTCGCGTCGCCCGGGCACGACGGCAAGCTGTTCGTGAGCGCGCTCCTGCCGCTCGCCCTCTGGATGCTGCTGCTGGGCATCCGCGACGGGCGCCAATGGGCGTGGGGCGGTCTCGCCGCGGTGATCGGGCTGGCGGTGCTGAGTCCGCACCCGCAGATGCTCCAGTACATGCTGCTCGGCTCGGGAGCATTCGCGCTGTTCGTGGCGTTCAGCGACCACGAGGGCAGGGGACGCCTGCCGCGCGACGTGGCCCTCCGGCGGCTGGCGTATGCGCTGGGCGCCGTGGTGCTGGGCCTCGTCGTCGGCGCCGTGCAGTTCCTGCCGGTCAAGGAATACGTGCCCTGGTCGCCGCGCGCCGGCGGGCGCGGCGGCTATGACTTCGCCACGCAATTCTCGATGCCGATCGAGGAATTCTTCAACACGTACCTCCCGCAATTCACCGGGATGCTCGACCACTACTGGGGCCGCAACCAGATCCACCTCCACAGCGAGTACCTCGGCGTCAGCATCCTGATCCTCGCGGGCGCGGCGTTCGGCGCCACCGCGCGGCGCGGGTTCCGCGCCTTCTGGCTTTCGACCGTGGTGGTGAGCGCGCTCTGGGCCATGGGGGGATACACCCCCTTCTACCACTTGGTGTATGCGACCGTGCCAGGCAGCAAGTTCTTCCGCGCGCCGAGCATCATCTTCTTCATGACCAGCTTCGCGATGGTCATGCTGGCCACGGTGGGGATCGAGCGCGCACTCGCGCGGCGCGTCGGCATGCGGTACATCACCGGCTGGGTCATTTTCGGAACGCTGATCGCGCTCCTGGCCAGCGGCGGCATGCTCACCAACGTGGCGCAGACTATCGCGGCCAGCTTCGCCGGCACGCAGCTCTACGAGCGCGTGCAGGCCAACAATGGCGCACTCATTCTGGGGGCGTGGCGTTCGTTTCTCGTCGTCGGGGTCACGTGCGGATTGCTGTTCGCCGTGCGGCGCGAGCGGATCTCGCTTCGCGCGGCTGCCATCTCGATCGTCGTCCTCAGTGCAGTTGATCTACTGAGCATCGACCACAACTACTGGATGTTCTCGCCGCCGGCGTCACAGCTCTTCGCGACCGATTCCGCGATCGCGTACGTGCAGCGCCAACCCCAACCGGGCCGCATCGCCCCACTCGACGTGGGAACGGACGGCATCGCGAGTTACCGGGACCCGTACTTCTACGGGGACGGATTCATGGTGGACCACATCCGGTCGATCACCGGCTATCACGGCAACGAACTCGGCGACTACGAGCAGCTCGGCGACAAGGTCGGCATGCGGTACAACAATACCGTGGCCCCGGAATTCTGGCGTCTGACCAATGTGCAGTACATCTACTCGAACATCGACGCCCCGCAGCTCGACACCCTCTACGCCACGCAGGCCAAGCGCCCCGACATCACGTTCACCCGCCTCGTCGGGCCGGTGCGCAACTCGGCCGGCTCGATGGTATTTCTCCTCAAGCCCTCGATGGACGACCCGTACGCGTGGGTCGCGCCGGCCATCGTCAAAGCCACCGAACAGCAAACGCTGCCCACGGTGCTCAACCCCAAGTTCAACCCGGCCACCGTCGCCGTGTTCGACACCGCCGCCAACGTCACCGCCGTGAAACTCACCGCCGTACCGGCACCGCTGCCCATCACCACTTCCGTGTCCACCTACGCGCCCGGCCACGTCGTGCTCGACCTCAGCGCGCCGGCCCCGCAGGGCTCGGCCCTCGTCGTGTCGGAGAATTACTACCCCGGCTGGCGCGCCACGGTGGACGGCAAGCCCGTGGCCGCCATCGGACGCGCCGACTACTCCCTGATCGGCATCGCGCTCCCCGCCGGCGCCCGGCACGTCGAATTGAACTTCGACGACGCCGCCTTCGAAACCGGCAAGAAGGTCACCCTCGTCGCGCTCGCCCTCGTGCTCCTCCTCACCGCCGGAGGCGTGGCCGCCGACCGGAGGATGCGTGGCTGAGCGCGCGCTCGTCGTCATCCCGACCTACAATGAGCGCGAGAACATCGCGCGCATCGTCGATGCCGTGCTGGGGCAGGACTCCCGGCTCGAACTCCTCATCGTGGACGACGGATCGCCCGACGGAACCGCCGACATCGTCAAAGGCATCATCGCCCGGAACCCCCGCGTCCACATCCTCGAACGGGCCAAGAAGCTCGGCCTCGGTACGGCGTACCTGGCTGGCTTCACGTGGGCCCTCACGCAGGACTTCAATTACGTGTTCGAGATGGACGCCGACTTCTCCCACGATCCGGCCCACCTTCCGCAGTTCCTCGTGGCCATCCAGAACGCCGACCTGGTCCTCGGCTCCCGCTACCTCCAGGGCCGGGTGAGCGTGGTCAACTGGCCCATCTCGCGCCTGCTGCTCAGCTACTTCGCCAACGTCTACGCTCGGTCCGTCACCGGGCTGCCGGTGTGGGACTCCACGGGCGGCTTCAAGTGCTTTCGCAGGGCCGTCCTCGAAGCGATCGACCTCGAACGCGTCCATTCCAATGGATACGCCTTCCAGATCGAGATGAGCTTCAAAGCCTGGAAGAAGGGCTTCCGCATCGCCGAGATCCCCATCGTGTTCGTGGACCGCACCGAGGGCACCAGCAAGATGTCCAAGGCTATCGTCCGCGAGGCCGTCTGGATGGTCTGGTGGCTGCGCATCAAGTCCATATTCCGCCGCCTGTGATCCCGGCCGGTCGCGAGTTCTACAAGATGAGCGGGTCGGGCAACGACTTCGTGTTCGTGGACGCCCGCACCGACCCGCCCGGCCGCCTAGGCGAGACGGCCACCATCCAGGCCATCTGCGCCCGCGGCACGGGGGTCGGGGCCGACGGCATCGTCTTCCTCGAGCCCACCACCAGCGCCTCGCTGCGCATGCGCTACCTAAACAGCGACGGCTCCGTGGCCGCCCTCTGCGGCAACGCCACCCTCTGCGCGGCCCGGCTGTTCGTCGAACTCGGAGGCGCGGCGGTAGGGCAGGCCTTCGCCATCGAGTCCGCCTCGGGCGTCCTGGGAGCCGTCGTCCACGCCAGGGGGCCGACGGTGGATATGCCCGTTGTCCAGGATCTGTCCATGGACCCGGGAACCATACTCCGTCCGGGCGAACGCCGGGCCGCGTTTGCCAAAGTCGGCATCCCTCACCTCGTTCTCCTGTGCGATGACCTCGAGGCGGTGGACGTGGTCGGCCGTGGCCGCCCCCTGCGGTTCGACCCGGCCTTTGCCGAAGGTACCAACGTAGACTTCATCGCCCGCGGCCCCGACGACCGATGGTACATGCGGACCTACGAACGCGGAGTGGAGGGCGAGACCCTGGCCTGCGGCACCGGGGCAGTGGCCAGCGCCGTGGCCCTGAACCAATGGGGCCTGGCGCCTGCGGGCGGCACGATTGTCACCAGATCTGGCCAGGAACTAGCCGTCGGAATCCGAACCCAGGACCAACGGATCAAGCCCACCTTATCCGGCGAAGCGCGCGTCGTCTACCGCGGATTCCTGGCCGAGATCTAACGCCGTTTCGGCGCGCTACACCACAACCGGCGGTCGATCGATCTGGTCAGACTGGCGTTGGAATCCTGCCTCTCTTCACAATCCAGATGACATCAAATCGCCTAAGTCGATTATGTGCAGTGGATTATATGCAAGACGGCCTTATGGAAATGCACACAGACACGGCTCTTATCCACACGTATAGTTTACATAATACATCTTATACGAACTAACTAGGCGACAGTCTGGCGCGCTCTGGACCCGATGATGGCGTCAGAACCGCCACCTTCCCAGGCCAGCGCCACTCAAACGGAAGCGCCGACCGCTACGTCCTATGCGGTCGGCGCTCCCCAATCGTCCTGCGGAATCGGCAGCCGGCCTAGCCGCCAAGGGCCCGTGGTGATGCCGGACCGGACAAGCGAACCCTACCCCTTGGCCGGCTTGGCCTCGATTTCTCCAAGCCGCACCTTGGCCTCGGCAGCCACACCCTGAGCCTTGGGATCATTGGCCAGCTTCTGCCAGATGGCCGCCGCCGAGGCCGTGTCGCCCGCCGCGAGCTGCGCCCTGGCAGCCTTGGACAGCTGGTACGCCTTGTCGGCGTCAGACCCGGATGCATCCGCGGCCTTTTGGTAGGACTTGGCGGCGTCCGCGGCCTTGTTCCCCTGCATCTGGCCGTCACCCATCAGGCTGTAGATCGAGGCCATGTCCAGCTTGGCGGAGCTCTGCAACGTCAACCCGTTCAGGAGGGTCACCCCGTCGGAAACCTTGCCGTTGTTGAAATCCATCTGGGCCAGCAGCAATCCCGCCTCGATCCCAGACTGCGTGTCGCCGTACCGGTCGACCACCTTCTGAAGGTCGCTCGCGGCCAGCGCCTGGTTCCCGGCCTGGATGGACTGGAGCGCCGTATTGAGCGCCCGCGCCGCGCTCTCGTTCTTCAATTGGACCGACCTGGCGTAGAACCAGTAGCCGCCGCCGGCGACGGCGATGACGACCACCGCGATCGTGAGGGTGCGCGCATTGCGCTGCAACCACTCGATAACGGTCTCTTCGGCACTGGGGCCGCGACTGATTGGTGCGACGGGTTCGCTCATGAGGGATTGAAAGTGGGATGCCCCTGGGGTGACTCGAACACCCGGCCAACGGTTTAGGAAACCGCTGCTCTATCCACCTGAGCTACAGGGGCAGGTGCCGACAGTCGTAACCAACTAGAACCTTTCAATTTACGAGCGGCGCCCCCTCAGGTAAAGCGCCAGGCCGCCGGTCGCGCCGACCGACCTAATGGATGTGCAGCGTGTGGATCAGCGTGACGGCAGCCACGACCAGGCCCACGAGCGAGCCGCTCACGGCCAGCGTCACCCGCGTTCCCACCGCGGCCAGCCCGCGAAGGTCCACCCCGAGACCAAGCGCCGCCATCGACAGAACCATCAGGAGCCCGGTGGTAACGCGCATGGGCTCCGCCACGACAGGCGGTACCAGGCCGGCCGACCGCGCCACGGCCAGCAGCACGAACCCGACGATGAACCAGGGCACGAACTGGCTGACCTTCAGCCGCTGCCCGCCCTCGCTTGACCGGTGCCCGATGGCCAGCACGAGCACGACGGGCCCGAGCAGCAGCACGCGGGCCAGCTTGACCAGGGTGCCCACCTGCCCCGACAGCTCGCTGACCGGAAACGTGGCAGCCATGACCTGCGGAACCGCATAGACCGTGAGCCCCGCTACCACGCCGTACTGATACAGCGAGAGCCCCATCATTCGGCCGGCGATCGGAAGCACCAGCACGAGCACCACGCCGAGGATGGCGGTGAAGGCGATGGACGACGCCACGTCCTTTCCATCGGCTCGGATCACCGGGGCCACGGCGGCGATGGCCGAGTTCCCGCAGATGGAATTTCCACACGCCACGAGCAGCGACATGCGGTGGGTGAGGCCCAGCGCCCGCGAGATGCCATAACTTGCAATGATGCCAATAGTCACGGTGAGGGCGATGCCCACGAGCAGCGTCGGTCCGGCATGCAGCAGGGCCGGGAGGTTCACCGAGGCACCGAGAAGCAGCACGGCCACCTCGAGCAGCGTCTTGGCGGCCAGGTGAATGCCCGGCGCCCACCGGGTGTCGAGCGGGCGCACGGCCCGTACGACGACGCCGAACAGGATGGCGAGCACGAGAGCTTCGAACAGGGCGTGCCCGAGCAGGCGGTTCTCGAGCGCCTGGCCGCCGTAGGCCGCGCCGGCGATGGCGACGCAGAGCGCGAGGCCGGGCGCGACGCCGGCGCCCCAGCGGACCGCCCTCGCAGGGCGCGAGGGAGCGGATCCGGCGACGGCCGGAGCGGACGGGTTGGCGGTAGGCATGGCGCGAAGTGTGCACGCGGGCCGCATCGCGGGCCATGGACCTTGCGACATAGATGCCATAACTTAATCCTATGGTTCGACCAGACGTGCCCGCCGCGCCTACAGCCAATCTCGACCTCCTCGTGGTGCTCGCCGTCATCGCCCGTGAGCGATCGTTCACCCGCGCCGCGTCGGTGCTCGGCATCTCACAGCCATCCATCTCGGCCCGCATGCGCCGCCTCGAGCAGCGCCTGGGTGAACCGGTATTCGAGCGCCTCGGCCGTGGCGTGCGCCTCACGCCTACCGGCGAGGCTCTCCGGCCCGCCGCCGAACGCGCCCTCGCGCTCGCCCAAGATGCCGACCAGCTCTGGATCGGGCTGGGCACCCGGCAGCGCGGGTTCGTCCGGGTGGCCGCCAGCACGACCGTGGCCGGATACGTGCTCCCTACCGCCATCGCTCGCTTTCGCCGCCGGCACCCAGACGTGGACCTCGACGTGCGCGTCGGCAATACGGCCGATGTGGCCCAGCAGGTGGCGACCGGCGAACTGCCCTGGGGGCTGGTCGAGGGCCCGGTGGACACGATCAACCTCGTGGCCCGCACCTTTCTCGAAGACGACGTGATCCTCGTCGTTCCTCCGCGGCACCCCTGGGCCCGACGACGCCGCATCGCTCCGCAGGAGTTGGAAGCCTCCGATTTTCTCGGGCGTGAAGCGGGTTCCGGCACCGGCGAGATCTACGAAGCGGCGCTGGCCGCGCACGGGGTGCGCCTTCGGCCCCGCGCGCGCATTGCCCATTCGCGCGCCATCGTAGCCGCCGTGGCCGCGGGCGCCGGCGTCGCCATCGTCTCGTCGCTCGTCACGCGGTCGTTCCTCGACGCAGGCCGCGTGGTGCACGTTCCCATAGACGGTGTGGAGATGCGGCGCGCGTTCGCCACGATCCACCGGCCCGGTCGCAGCCTGGCCACGCTCGATCGGGCGCTGCTCCAAGCGGTCGTGCCACCCGGGCGCCGGTAGCCCCTCGCATCGCGGTCCCCCGGCGGCGCTCCCGCCCTATACCGTCACGATCGTCTCGACGCGCCGCCCCTTCAGTTCGTTTGCTCCATGCAGGAACGCGAGCGCCATGAGGAAGCTCAGCCCGGCCACCTCCCCACCCACTCGCTCCACCAGCCGGCACGCGGCGGCCGCCGTGCCGCCCGTGGCGAGCACGTCGTCCACCACGAGTACGCGAGCGCCGGGCGGGATGGCGTCCGCGTGCACCTCGAGCGCGTCGCTTCCGTACTCCAGCGCGTATTCCTCGCGTTCGCACGCCGCGGGAAGCTTGCCCGGTTTGCGCACCGGCACCAGCGCGGCGCGGAGCCACTGGGCAACGGGCGCCCCGAGAATGAAGCCGCGGCTTTCGATGGCCACCACGTGACTTACCCCGCTCGCGGCGAACGGACTCGCCATGGCGTCGGTGACGCGCTGGAACAACGCGGCGTCGAGTAGCACCGGCGTGATGTCCTTGAACACGATGCCCGGCTTCGGAAAGTCGGGGACGTCGCGAATGGTGCGGCGGAGGTCTTCGGCGAGAGACATGGCGGGGCGCGGCGAAGGTTCGGTCACGGTCACGGAACCACGGTGAAACGATCGGGCAAGGGTGAGTGGTCCGTGCGTTCCCTCACCAGCACGTCCGCCACGGCGGCGCCGGGCGGGCCGACCCGCAACTCCGCGGTGAACTCGTCGACGATCGACTCGGGAGCCATGATCTCGAGCACCACCGTACCGTCGGGCATATTGCGCACCCATCCGACCACGCCCAGCATGCGGGCCACCTCGCGCGCGAACCAGCGGTACCCCACGCCCTGCACCCGCCCGGTGACGACGATGCGGCGCTCGGCGGACGCGCCCGACGGGTCTACGGTTTCCATCCGTGGATTCCGAGGAGCGGCACGAACCGTACGGCATCCAGTTCTTCGCGGTCGAATGCCTCGCCGCGACGCGTGAGAAGCACCAGCGTCTGCTCGGCGCGTCCGCCCACCGGGGCGAGCAGGCGGCCCCCGTCGGCCAGCTGTTCGAGCAACGGCGCCGGCACATCCGGAGACGCGGCACTCACGAGAATGGCGTCGTAGGGCGCGTATTCCCGCCAGCCCACCGTGCCGTCGCCGGTGAGCAGTGAGACGTTCTTCACGTCGAGGCGGTGGATGACCTGCCGGGCACCGTCCATGAGCGCGGCCACGCGCTCGATCGAGAACACCTGGTCCACGAGGTGCGACAGGAGCACCGTCTGGTAGCCAGAACCCGTGCCGACCTCGAGCACGCGCTCGCGGCCGGTGAGTTTGAGCAGTTGCAGGTAGCGGCCGTGGATGGACGGCTGCGAGATGGTCTGGCCATTGCCGATCGGCAGCGCCGTGTCTTCATAGGCGCGGTGCCGGACGCCGGTGGGCACGAACACGTGGCGCGGCGTGCGTTCGAACGCGCGCAGCACCGCGAGGTCGTTGATGCCCTTGTCGCGGAGCGTCTCGACCAGCCGCCCCCGCGGGCCACGCAGTTCCAGTTCTACGGGAGTTCGCGCCACCATTCGCTCGCCGTCCGGAGGATGTCGTAGTTGGTGACGTCCAGGTGCAGCGGCGTCACGGAGATGTAGCCGTCCTCGATGGCGCGGAAGTCTGAATCGTCTTCCCCGCTCCAACTGATCGAGCCGCCGCCGATCCAGTAGATCGGCCGGCCCCACGGATCCTGCATCGGCTTGAGCGAACCAGAATAGGCGCGGCGGCCGAGCCGCGTGAGCTGCACGCCCTTCACGCCGTCGGGCGCCAGTGGCGGCAGGTTCACGTTGAACAGCGTGTGGGCGGGAAACCGCGGCAGCGACGTGAGATGCCGCAGCAGCCGGGTGAGCCCCGGCACCTGCGCCTGGAGATGCGACAGGTCCGCGCGCAGGTCGCCCCCCGCGAACGACACGGCGATCGACGGGATGCCGAGCGACAGCCCTTCCATGGCGGCGGCCACCGTGCCCGAGTACAGCACGTCCTCACCCATATTGTGGCCGTGGTTGATGCCGCTGATCACGAAGTCCGGACGCTCGGGCAGCAGCGATTCCACGGCCAGCATCACGCAGTCGGTGGGCGTGCCGTCCACCTGGTACCGTCGCTCGGCGAGTCGCACCGGGCGCAACGGATGGTGCAACGTGAGCGAATGGCTGGTGGCGCTCTGTTCGCGATCCGGGGCCACGACGGTCACCTCGCCGATCGGCTCGGCCGCCTGCTGGAGGCAGTCCAGTCCGTGGGCCAGGATGCCGTCGTCGTTGGTGAGCAGCAGCCGCATTAGGCACTCCCCTCCACCCCATCCTCGTCGTGCAACAGGTCGTGCAGCTCGCGCAACGCGATTTCGAGGCCCGCCAGGGCCTCCACGTTCAGCGCCCCGAACGCGAGGTCGCGCAGTTCTCCGGCCTTGCGCTGTTCCTCCACCTTCCGGCGTGCCCCGTCGATCGTGTACTTCTCCTCGTACAAGAGATGCTTGACGAGCAACACCAGCTCGATCTCGCGGCGCTGATAGACGCGATTGCCCGACCGGTTCTTGGCCGGACTGAGAAACTTGAACTGGCTCTCCCAGTACCGGAGCACGTGCGGCTTGAGCCCGGTAAGTCCGCAGACTTCGCCGATGGAGAAGAATTCCTGGATCGGATCAGGTGTATTCATCGATCTTGCTCCGCGCGCAATTCGCGCGCCATGAGTTCGCGCACGGCCGCCTTGGCGGTCTCCCCCTCGAACAGAATGCGGTACACGCCGGCAGCGATCGGCATCTCCACTCCCTCGCGCTTGGCCAGCTCCACGGTACTGGCCGTGGTCTCCACGCCTTCGGCCACGGTCTGCTTGCCTTCCAGCACCTCGGCCAGCGACCGCCCGCGGCCAATCTCCACCCCCAACGCACGATTGCGGCTCAGCGCCCCGGTGCACGTGAGCACCAGATCGCCCAGCCCGGCCAAGCCGGAGAAGGTCGCGGGGTTCGCGCCCAGCGCCACGCCCAACCGGGTCATCTCGACCAACCCGCGCGTGATGAGCGCGGCGCGCGAGTTGTTCCCCAGCCCAACACCATCGTGGATGCCGGTGGCCACCGCCATCACGTTCTTGAGCGCGCCCCCCAACTCCACCCCTACGAGGTCGTCGTGCGTGTACACCCGGAAGGTCGCGCCCGCGAACGCCGCCTGCACGGCTGCCGCCGCTCGGGGGTTGCGTGCCGCCGCCACCACGGCCGTTGGCAGCCCGGCGGCAACCTCGGCGGCGAAGCTCGGCCCGGAAATCGCCACGACGTCGTGACCGGGTACTTCCTGCTCGATCACGTCCGACATCAGAGCGAGTGTGCCGCGCTCCACCCCTTTCGACGCCACGACCAGCGTGGCGCCCGGCTCCACGTAGCGTGCGCCCGCCGCCGCGATGCCGCGCAGGTGCTGAGCCGGCGTGGCATACACCACGAGCGCCGCGCCCTCCAGCGCCGCGCGGTGGGAGTTCGTGGCCACCACCCGCTCGGGCAGCGGCGCACCAGGCAGGAACCGCACGTTCTCGCGTTGATGGTTGATCGCCTCCACCACGTCGGACTCGTACGCCCACAGCCGAACGTCGTGCCCGTTGAATGCCAGCAGCCGCGCCAGCGCCGTACCCCAAGCGCCCGCGCCCACCACGGCGCACCGCATCAGCGCGCACTCCGCATGATCCACGCCAGGCCGCCGGCGGCGACGAGCGCGCCGATGAAGAGTCCGGATGGCACGCCCAAGGCACCCATCTTCGAGAACCGGTGCTCTTCCCTGCGCCACAGCCGCTGCATGTTGGGCCGGTGGGTCCAGAACACGAACGCCGCGATCAACACGGCCACCACGAATACCGGCTGCCGCCACCCGATGGCTGCTGCCACGAGCGGCGGCAGTGCCGCCGCCGCGGCCAGCGATCCGAGCGAGACGTACCCCGTGGCTCCGAACACAACCAGGAAAACGGCCAGGGCGAACAACGTCGGCTCCGGGGTCAGCGCCAGAAAGACGCCGCACGCCGTGGCCACGCCCTTGCCGCCCTTGCCGAACCTCAGCCACACCGGACGGACGTGGCCCAGAATTGCCGCGCCGCCGTAGATGATGGCCATCCACGGCCCCGCGGGCCCTCCGGTCGTGACCGCCGGCAGGAACCCCACGGGTACCGCCCCTTTCGCCATGTCCACTGCGAACACTACCAGTCCGACCTTCAGCCCGAGCACGCGCACCACGTTGGTCGCGCCGAGGTTGCCCGACCCCTTGGTCCGCAGATCCACCCCCGCCGCCCGGCCGGCCAGGTAGGCAGCGGGAATCGAGCCCGCCGCGTACGCGATCAGCACACCGAGAAGCGGATGCACGTCAACTCGCCTTGCGCCGCATCACGATCCGCAGCGGGTTGCCCGTGAATCCCCATGACTCACGGAATCCGTTGTGCAGGTAGCGGACGTAGTGCTCTTCCACGAGTTCCGGGTGGTTGCCGAACACGGCGATGGTCGGGGGCGCGACCTCCACCTGCGTGGCATAGTTCAACTTGATCTCGAACCCCGCCGCCTGCGGCGGCTGAAGCCGGGCCAGCAACTCCTGCAACCGCTGGTTCACCTGCGCGGTTGTCACGCGCTTGTTGCGCTCCTCGGCCACCGTGAGCAGCAGTTCGAGCAGCCGCTGTACGCGCTGCCCGGTGAGCGCCGACGTGAACACGAACGGCACGAAGGTGAGGTACGGCGCCTTCTCGCGACACGACTTCTCGAAGCGGGCGGTGGCCTTGTCGTCCTTCTCGGCCAGATCCCACTTGTTGACCACGATGACGAGGCCGCGACCGGCGTCCCAGGCCAACGTCGCGATCTTCAGGTCCTGATTGTGCAGGCCTTCCACCGCGTCGATGACGAGCACACAGATATCGGCGCGCTCGATCGCCCGCCGGCTGCGCAGCGACGAGTAGAACTCGATGCCATCCTCGATCTTGGTCTGCCGGCGGAGACCGGCCGTGTCGATGAAGACGAGCGTACGCCCGTGATACGTCATCGGCGTGTCGATGGCGTCGCGCGTCGTTCCCGCCTCTTCGGACACGACCAGACGCTCGGCGCCGAGCAGCCGGTTGACGAGCGACGATTTCCCGACGTTGGGCCGGCCGACCACGGCCACGTGCAACGCGTCGTCCGCGGCCTCGTCGCGCTGCGGGAGGTGCGACACCAGCACGTCGAGCAGGTCGCCCGACCCCTTGCCGTTGAGCGCCGACACCGGTACGGGCTCGCCCGCGCCGAGTTCGTAGAACTCGTAGTAGTCCGTGGCCCGCGGGTCGTCCACCTTGTTGACCACGAGCATCCACGGCTTACCGCTTCCGCGCAGCAACTCCGCCACGCGCGCGTCGTTGGGGTGGAGCCCGGCCTTGGCGTCCACCAGGAACACCAGCAAGTCGGCTTCTCCGATCGCTACCTCCACCTGGCGGCGGATCTCGCGGTCCATCGGCAAGCGGGGGTCGTCGGTGAGTCCCCCCGTATCGACCAACCAGAACTGTCGGCCGTTCCATTCCGCGCGCGCGAAGTGCCGGTCGCGCGTCGTGCCGGCCTCTTCGGACACGATGGCCGTGTTGGTGCCCACGATGCGATTGAACAGGTGCGACTTGCCGACGTTCGGTCGGCCCACCAGCGCCACCACGGGGATGCTCATGCGACGTGCGCTCCCCGCGACCGCGCGGTGCCTTCGGGCACCAGCGCATCAATGAAGTCGTATGACGGATAGACGGGAATGGGCAGTTCCTCGCGTACGGAGATGAACCGTTGGTCGTCCAGGAACAGGCCGTCGTCGTTGATCGTCTCGGCGGGAATCAACGCCAGGTCGAGGTCCCCGCGCCCCTGGAGCGTGCGGCGAATGTCGGCGCCCACGAGCAGCCCGGCGGTGGTCGTGGTGGGCCCGAACAGCGAATTCTCCGCCACGATCAGCTCGAACGCCGCTCCCGTCCGCGCCGAGAGCTGGTCGAGCAGCGGCGGCATGAGATCCCGCATCGAAACGCCGGTCACCACGCCGATGCGCCGGCCGTCGAGGCGCGGGAGCGAGTCCAATCCGTCCTGCACGCGCTGCCGCAGTGCGGCCACCGCCCCCACCCCATTCTCGATCTGCACGAAGTCTCCGTAGTGGTCGGGGCCCGGCAACGGACGCCCCGCCAGCAGGTACAACTCGTCCGACCCGAACACCCATGGATCGCCCCGCTCGGCCCCGGCACGCGTGGCCCACCGGGCCAGATGGTCGAGCAGGCCGGCGGCCGCGGCCGCGCCCATCGACTTCCCGGTGTACAGGTGGGAGAACCGGGTGAGCCCCACGGGCACCACGGCCACCGACATCACCGCCTCACCCAGCGCCCACAGATCGGCCAGCGATTGCTCGAGCACGTCGCCGTCGTTGAGCCCCGGCACGATCACCATCTGCGTGTGGAACTGGATGCCCCCGGCGGCGAGCCGCGTAAGCTGCTCCACCACGTTCGGCACGCGCGGGTTGTTGAGCATCACCTTGCGCGCGTCCCACGGCGTGGCGTGCACCGAAACGTAGAGCGGCGAGAGACGGTACTCGAGAATGCGCGCGATATCGCGGTCCTTGAGGTTGGACAGCGTCGCGAAGTTGCCGTAGGCGAACGACAACCGGTAGTCGTCGTCGCGCACATAGAGCGGCTTGCGCAGTCCCTTGGGCAACCCCTCGATGAAGCAGAACTCGCACCGGTTGGCGCACCGCCGTACGCTGGGCGGCTCCAACTGCACGCCCAGCACCTCGCCCTCGGGACGCTCGATTTCGTACACCACGTCCTGGCCATCTGGCTGCCGCGCTTCGATCACCAGTTCATCGTCCGCAGTCAGGAACTCCCAGTCCAGGAAGTCCCCCAGCTCGCGCCCGTTGACCGTGAGCAACTCGGTGCCGGGCGCGATGCCCAGCTCCTCAGCGACGCTACCGGATGTGACGTTGGAGACTCTGACCATCGGGGCACCATGACGGGCGGGGGGTGGGACCGTGAGCAGCCCACATCCCCGTCGACGGACCGCGCCGGCACGCGCTCGCGGCCAAGCTCATGCAACTTAGGAAGTCTGAACACGGAAATCAAGAAAACATCGTGACTTCCGCATGCAACATTCGCCGCAAAAACGAAGGGCCCGCCCTGCGGCGGACCCTTCACCCCGAACGCACTTCCGGAGGCTCAGTTGTCGAGCGGAGCGTACCGGAACGCGGTGATCCCAACCCCAGCGGCCGTCACGCTGAACGGGCCGCTTCCGTGGCCCGCCACCGGCCCAACGGTTGCCTGCTGCGACGCCACGACGTTCCCCTTGTTGTCCAGGAAGTCGACCTTGAGCGTGTACGTCTTGGCGGCATCCGTCCGGTTGTTGATCGTCCCGGCGAGCGTGACCTTGTTGTCGACGTTGCTGAACTGCGAGAATCGGACCATTACCGGCAGGCTGTCCGAGGCCAGGTTCGTGTTCACGGCCAGATCCGTGTACACCTTGTTGGAATCCGTGGTGAGCGCGGCGGAATCCGTGAGCACCTTCCGCAGCTTCGCGTCCTTGGACTTGTTGTAGCGCGCCACGATGCTGTGGTTCAGGTCCGCGAACTTCTTGGCCAGCCCGGCGTACGTGAACACGAACAACCGCGAGTTGTCGCCGTTGGGATCCACGGCCTTGAGCCGGTTGAGCAGGACGAGGGCGGTGTCGTACTTCTGCGCCTTCATCTCGATCAGCGCCAGGTTCGAGAGCGCATCCCGGTGATATGGGTTCATCTCGTACGCAGCGTGGAACAACTTGGTCGCGGCCACGGAGTCGCCGACGTTGGTGGCCCACACGCCGGCCTGGATGACGTCGTTGAACGGGAACGCCGACGGGTTATCGAGCTGGCCCTTGTACACCGCCCGGACCGCCGCCGAATCGCCCATCGCGAGTTCGACGTTCACGACCCCGTTCACGCCATCGATGTGGTACCCCGCTGACGCCGTCGAGTCGGCCGCCAGCGTCTGGTACGCACGCAACGCGATGGGGTTGTACTTGGAGGCTTTGGTCGAGTCTTCAGCCGCCGCTTGCCGCGCGAGGTTTCCCAGGTTGAGCAGCGAGTTGGCCTTCACCTCGTTGTACAGCGTGTCGGTCGACGCGATGTCGATCGTGCGTTGGAAGAGATCGATGGCCCTGTCCACTTGGTTGCGCCGCTGCGCCACCTGGGCCAGCACCATGTTGCCGTAGGGAGCCTTGCGATTCAGCAACAGGGACTCCGTCGCATGTTTCTCGGCGGAATCGACGCTTCCCGCGTTCAACTCCTGAACCGCCTTGTTGACGAGGTTGCTCCAGACCTTCTGGCTGCGCCACTTATCCGTTTCGGTCGCGCACTCCGGCTGGGCGGTTTCGACTACGGTGAATGCCGAGTCGATCGCCGCTGGGAGGCTCACGGTGTCCTGGGGATTCGTCGCGAAGCCGAGTGCGCCGCGAGTCGTGGTGAGCGGCACGTCGGGCTGCTCGCTCCACAGCACCAGCAGCTTGCCGAGCTCGTAGGCGTGCCCGACCGGGTTCTCAACTTTCCCCGGGTTACCGGTGAGCAGTTGGACCGCGTCGGCCAGCTTCTTCTTGAGGGACGCCGGATCGGCTCCCTGGGGGTTCGCCACCTGAGAGATGGTGAGGAACGCCCGCGCGACTTCAGACGGCGTGCCCTCGTCCACGGAGCACTGCTTGGGCTGCTGCGCCGCCAAGGGGAGCGCGAGCACGATGGCGAACAGGGACGAGCTGATGGTCGTCGAACGGATGACCAGCATCGGAATCTCCAGGGAATTTTCGGGTGCAACTTTGGGAATGGAGGACCCCGTCGGGCTGGACCGGGGGGGAAACGGTGGTCAGGCTCGAACCGCCAGATCGGCGGCCTCGAGAAATATATCTCTCAGCGTCCGCCCTGTCGCCAGGGCGACCCGCGCCACGTCGTCGTATTCCGGCTTGGCGCGCCGTGTGCCGGCCCCCAAAAGGGCGACCTTGACGCGGATCTCGTGCCCCTCGACTCGCACCATGAGGGTTTCGCGCGGGGCCGCGTGGCGCACCACGGTCGTACACCGTACCCCGAGCGTCGTGCTTTCATCCAGCAATACGCGCTCCAGGGTCCCGGCGCTGGCGGCCTGACACAGTACCTCGATCCGCGTGCCCGGGCGTCCCTTCTTCATGATCGTCGGGATGATGACGACGTCCAGCGCGCCTGCCGCGCGGAGCCGGTCGGCGGCCCCGGCCACGTACTCACCGGCCAGATCGTCGAGATCGCACGCCAGCTGAACCAGGTACTCCACCGCCATGCCGGCCGGGCCGTCGTCGTCGGCAAGCACGATGCGCAAGGCGTTGGGCCGCCCTTCGAACTCACGGGTCCCCGCCCCGAATCCGCTGCGGCGGGGCGTGTACTGTCCGGATATCGGCCCCGACGACAACACGCGCACCAACGCCGCGCCCGTGGGAGTCACCAGTTCACCCGAGCCCTCGGGCCCCGGCCGCACGCGCTGCCCCTCGAGCAGCCGCATGGTGGCCGGCGCCGGCACCGGCAGCCGCCCGTGCGCGGCCTCCACGAACCCGTCGCCCAGGCTGATCGGACCGCAATAGACCCGGTTCACGCCCAGCTGCTCGAACCCCCAGATGGCCCCCACCACGTCGAGGATCGCGTCCACCGCTCCCACCTCGTGCAAATGCACCCGCTCCACCGTCGTGCCGTGGATCGCCGCCTCCTGCTCGGCAATCGCCGTGAACGCCGCGTCGGCACCGGCCTTCACGCCGTCGGGTGCGTCGCTCCGCTGCACCAGCTCGCGGATCTGCTTCAGGTGGCGGCCGTGCGGCTGCGACGGGATGTCGAAGTCCACCTTCACGCAGGCGATCGACGCGCGCTGGACGTCGGCGATGCGCACACCCACCCCCTCCAGCCCGAGGCGCCCGGGAAGTGCCCGCAGCCAGTCGCGGTCCAGGCCCACGGCCACCAGCGCCCCGAGCGTCATGTCGCCCGAGATCCCGCTGAACGGATCCAGAATCGCCAGGGTCATATCAGAACCTGTATGATGCGCCGCTGCCGGTGTTGAACACCACGACCTCGGAATCCGCGCCGATGCGGCCGGCCCGGACGAGCTGCTCGGCCACGGCAAAGGCACACCCGCCCTCGGGGCACACGTCCATTCCCGACCCCCGGGCCAGCCGGGCCGTGGCAACGCGGATCACGTCGTCGCTCACCGCGTGGGCATCGCCCCCACTCTCGCGCAAGGCGCGGAGAATGAGCCGGTCGCCCAGCGGGCCGGGCACCCGTAGTCCGCTGGCGTACGTCTCGGGGTTCTGCCACGGTGTGGCATGGTCGGCGCCCGCCTCGAATGCGCGCACCATCGGCGCGCAACCCGCCGATTGGGCGACGATCATCCGCGGATACGCCTCATCAGGCGCCAGCCATCCGTACGCCCGCAACTCGGCGAACACCTTCCACATCCCGATCAGCCCGGTGCCGCCGCCGGTGGGATACACGATGTGCGTGGGCAGCCGCCAGCCCAACTGCTCGGCGACCTCGATGCCCATCGTCTTCTTGCCCTCGATCCGGTACGGCTCGCGCAGCGTGGACACGTCGAAATACCCGCTCTCCGCGGCGAATGCCTTGGCCTGCTTGCCGGCGTCGCCGATGTGGCCGTCCACCAACTGCAGGTCGGCCCCCAGGGCGGCAATCGTGTCGAGAATCGGTTTGGGAGTGCTGCGCGGTGCGTACACCCGCACCGGCAGCTTGGCGGCCGCCCCGTACGCGGTGAGCGCCGCGCCCGCGTTGCCCGCCGTGGGCACCACCAGGCCCGGCACCGCGTGCCCCGCGGCCCGCGTCACCGCCGCGCTCATCCCGCGCGCCTTGAACGACGCCGTGGGGTTGAGGCCCTCGTCCTTGACCCAGAGCCGGCGCACCCCGATCGCACGGGCGAGTTCAGGCAACTCCATCATGGGCGTCGTACCCTCTCCCAGCGACACCGGCTCCTCGTCGGCCAGCACGGGCAGGATCGACCGGTAGCGCCACATGTCCCAGCGCTGGGCAATCGCGTCGCGGCGCGGCGACGGCATGTCGTAACGAACGAGATACGGCTGCCCGCACGCGGGGCAGACGGTGGCGAGACTATCGCCCGGCGCCGTGTGCGAGCAGGCCGAGCACTCGAGGTGCCAATGCGTCACGAGGATTCCTCGGTGAAACGTGGCGCCGCCGGGGCTTCCGGCGGCGGTGCGGTGGGCGATGAAGCCCGGAGCGCGGCGAGCACGCGCTGGGCGAATTTTTCACTGAATCCCGGCAGGGCGGCGATCGCCTCGGGCGTGGCGTCGCGCACGCCCTGCAACGATCCGAACGCCTGCAGCAGCTGCCGCCGCTTCGACGGCCCGACTCCCGGGATGTCGAGCAGCGCCGACGTGACGGTGCGCGCCTTCCGGCGATTCCGTTGAAAGCTAATCGCGAATCGGTGGGCTTCGTCCCGCGCCTGCTGCAGCATGCGCAGCGCCGGCGATCGGCGCGGCAGGCGCAGCGACTCGCCGCGCCCGATGACGAAGATCTCCTCCTCGCGCTTGGCCAGGCTGATCATGGGCATCTCGCCCAGACCGAGCTCCACGAGCGCGTTGTGCGCGGCGCCAAGCTGTCCCTTCCCGCCGTCAATGACCACCAGATCGGGCAATGGCTTTTGGTCTTCGGCGCGCCGGGCGAAATACCGGCCCACGACCTCGTGCATCGACGCGAAGTCATCGATCCCGTTCACCGACTTCACGTTGAACTTGCGGTACTCCGCGCGGTTGGGCCGGCCGTTCTGGAACCAGACGCACGAGGCGACCGTGTCCGTGCCCTGGGCATGCGAGATGTCGAAGCAGACGAGCGTCCGCGGAAGCTTCTGCAGCCCCAGTTGCCGCTGCAGTTCGTATACCGGATCGCCGGCACGCTCGGTGGTCTCATCCCCTTCCAGCAGGGCTTCTTCGAGCAGATGGCGTGCGTTCTGCTCGGCGAGCGCCACCAGCTCGCGTTTGGGGCCCCGTTGCGGCACGACGAGGCGCACCGGCGCCAGCGAGACCTGCGTCAACTCCGGATCCTCGCTCGCGAACGGGAGGAACGCCTCGGGGGCGTGATCGTCGAGCGGCAGGTATCCGCCCACCAGATAGGCCGACAGTGCGGCCGCGTCGCTCTCCCCCTCCACGTGCTCCACGAACTGGTGCTCGCGGCCGAGCAGCTTGCCGCCGCGAATGCGCAGCAGCACCACGCACGCGTCGTCGCCGTCGCGCGCGAACCCGATCACGTCGCGGTCCCCGCCCTCGACCTCGAGCATGACCGTCGGCTCTTCCATCCGGTCCAAGTGTTTGAGCGCATCGCGCAACTCCGCCGCACGTTCGAAGTCCAGCGCCGCCGCGGCCGCGTCCATCCGTTCCTTCACGCGGCGGATGACCTCGTCGGTCCGGCCGTCCAGGAACACCAACACCTCGTCGATCATCGCCCGGTAGTCGGCCTGGCTCTGCAGGAACACGCACGGCGCCTTGCACCGCTTGATGTAGTAGTCCAGGCACGGCCGTTCGGGCATCTGACGGGGCATGTCGTAGTTGCACGACCGCACCGTGAACAAGCGCTTCACCACGTTGAGCGCTCGGCGCATCGCGCCCACGTCGGTGTACGGGCCGAAGTAGCGGGCACCGTCGTCGAGCAGACGCCGCGTGACGAGCACCCGCGGGAACGGCTCGTGCACCGCCACCTTGATGTACGGGTACGACTTGTCGTCGCGCAATACGACGTTGTACCGCGGCCGGTGCTCCTTGATCAGATTCGATTCGAGGATCAGCGCCGCCGGCTCCGTGGGCACGACGATCGTCTCGAGGTCGGCCACCTGCCGCATCATGACGCGGGTCTTCGGATTCTCGAGCCGCTCCGCGGCCAGGTAGCTGCGCACGCGCGAGCGCAGCCGCTTGGCCTTGCCCACGTACAGCACCTCCCCGCGGACGTCCTTCCACAGGTAGACGCCCGGAGACTCGGGGAGGTGGCTCACCCGATCGAAGAGGCTCGCCGGCAGGGTCACGGGTGAATTATATCGTCCGCCGCCAGCGCCCGGGGCGGCTCAGCGTCCGGGCCGGAACCGGCGCGTGAAACCCGAGACGATGCCGTGCGCCTCGGGCACGCGAAGAAGCATCGCGCCGCCCATGTACGCCGTGCCGTACACCGCGATCACGGCCACCCCGGCCGCCATCCGGCGCCAGTCGCCGGTTGAGCGCTGCACCAGCAGCGCGAGGACGGCGCTCGCCGCGGCCAGCCCCCACAACGTAATCGTGAACCGGGCCGGCAGTCCGGTCTCGCCGATCCGCGCGTTCAGGCGGCGGCGCAGGAGCGTGAACTCCACCCACGCCGCGAGCCCGGCCGACGCGGAGAGTCCGGCCGCCCCCCAGTGCGGATCGAGCCCGAACCATCGCGGCACGCCGAACGCGAACGTCGCGCCGAGCACCATGGTGAGCGCCACGCGAATCACCGCGAACCGCAGCGGCGTCCGCGTGTCGCGGAGCGCGTAGTAGGTGGACGAATACAGCCGCCCCAGGGTGCCGGCCAGCAGCCCGACGGCCGAGCCGCACAACACGGCCCAGGTGTAGACGGCGTCGATGGCGGTGAAATGCCCGTGCTCGTACACGACGCGGATGAGCACGTCGCCCAGCGTGACGAACGCCACGGCCGACGGCACAACGAGGAAGGCGATCCGCCGCAGTCCGGCGTCGATGCGCGGCCGCAGCGTGCCCCCGGCCTCGTGCTCCTCCGCCGTGGCCCGCGACATCTCGGGCAGCTCGGCGACCGAGATTGCGGCGCCGAACATGCTCACTGGAAGCAGATACAGCGTGTTAGCGAACCCGAAGACCGCGGGCATGCCGATGGGCAGGAAGCTCGTGAGGATCTGGTCGATGAAGCTGCTGATCTGCACCACGCCGCGGCTCACGAAGGCCGGTCCGAAGTTCCGGATGATCTCGCGCACGTTGGTGCTGGTCGCCTCGAACGCCACGCGCAACCGCGGCGCCACCTTCCGCACGGCGGGCAGCTGGACCGCGAACTGGAGCATGCTGCCGCACACCGACGCCCAGGCCATCACCGTGACCACATGCGCCTTGTCAGCCCCCGGTCCCCACCAGAGCAGCGCCACGATCAACGACAGATTCCATGCGATCGGGGCCGTATACGCAATCAAGAATTTTCGATGGCTGTTCAGCACACCGAGGCACCACGCCGACAGCGCCAAGAAGCCGGCCCCCGGAAACAGGATGCGTGTGAGCGTCACGGTCAACGCGCGCCGCGCGCCGCTGAACCCCGGGGCAATGGCGTAGATCAACTGCGGCGCGGCGAGAATGCCCACCAGCACGAACACCGCGATCGTCAGCCCGAGGATCGCCGCCACGGCGCCGGCGACCCGGTCGGCCTCGGCATCCTCGCCGGCACCGAGCAACCGCGCGTAGACCGGCACGAACGCCGCCGAGAGCGCGCCCTCTCCGAACAGATTCTGAAGGGTATTAGGAACCTTGAATGCCGCGGTCCAGGCGTCCGCCGCCACCGTGGTCCCCAGGTACCGCGCGATCAGCGAGTTGCGGATCAGGCCCAGCACCCGCGAGGCCAGGATGCCCGTGGCCACCAGGGCCGCCGCCGCTCCGGTGTGCGTGCGCGGCGCGCGATGGTCCGCCGCCCCGTGGGGCCGCGGTTCACGCACCACGCGCCGCTCCCCCGCTCACCATCCCCGCCGCATGGTCGGCAGCCGCCGTCTGCATCGCGCGCCACAGATCGTCGCCGTGCCGCGCGAGAAACGGAATGAAGTTGAGCGTCCGCTCCTGCCGGTGCCCCTCGGGCCGCGTGAACGCCTGTGCCAGGCGCAGGTCCCGGAGCGCATCGCTCCCCCGGCGCTTGGCTGCCGCCACAACCCGCCGCTCCAGGCGGTCCACGCGGAACGTCAGCTGGCGTTTCGCTCCCTCGAGCACGTCGGGGCGCAGCAGCGCCCCACCGGCCGACGCCGCGTCGGCGTTGCCCACGCCAGCCAATCCCCGGTCGATCGAGCCCCGCAGCACCTCGAGGGCCTGACGGACGGTACCGGGAACCGCCGCGCCCGCCACCCGTCGTTCCAGACCTTCCGCATCCCCCAATTCGTCGAGCCCGATGCCCAGCCGCGCCAGTGCGCGATCCACCGCGGGCTCGACGATGGTGCACGACCACCGCGGCACCGCCAACGGCTGTGGCGCCGCCAGCGCGCTCGCCACCGCCGACACCTGCGCGAAGTAGGCGAGTTCCCCGGGGCCGCCGAGGTAGCATACCGCCGGGAGGATCGCGCGCTCGAGTACCGGGCGCAGCACCACGTTCGGGCTGAGGCGGTCCGGCGCGACCGCCGCGGCCACCGCGGCCGCCTCGCTCAGCGGCACGCGCCGTTTGATGCCCGCCTCGTGCACGAACACCGTGGACAGTCCCGCGACGTGGGCCACCTGGGGATCGAATTGGTGCGCAACCAGCCAGGCGCCGCGCGCTGCCAGCGCGGCGTCGACGGCGGCTGCACGTTCCAACGCCCCGCGTAGCACACCCGCACCCGCATGCCGCACGGCCGCGTGGGACGAGTCGAGCACGGCGATGCCCAGCGGGTCGAGCAGAGCGCGCAGCAGATGCACATACGCGCCGCCCACCGTGGCCCCGTCCGCGTAGGCCGAGGCCGCCGCCTCGTAAGCGGCCGCGTAAGCCATGGACCCGCAGGCCGTCCGCAGCAGTTGGAGCAGCGGCTTCACCGCACCCAGGGGCGCGCCCGCCATCGGCGTGCCCGCCGGCGGTTCCGCGCTCGTAGCCAGCACGCGGACCGCGTCGTTGTCCACGACGGTGGTGTGGTTCGCTTCCGAGTAGTCCGCATCGTCGGTGGCGGCCCAGAACACCGGCGCCGCCGGCACGCCCGTCTCACGCTCGATCGCGTCGGCCATGGCCAGCGCACCGATGGCCTTCGACCAGGTGTACACGGGACCGCCGAACAGCCCCGGCTGTTGTCCTGTCGTCACCACCACGCCGCCGGCGCGCGCCACCCGCTCCAGACGCGCCATGGCAATTCCGGGCGCGCCGAACGCGTCGCGCACTGCCGGCAGCCAGGTTGCCCCGGCGGCACTCCCGATCGCGAGCGCCCTCGCGCGCCAGGCTTCGGCGTCGGCCGGTGCCGGCGGTACGATCGCCGCATCCACGCGGCCCGCCTGCACGGCGCGCGAGAGGGGCGAGCCGCCCAGCGGGTCGGTGACCACACGCGGTTCACTCATCGAATGATCGGGGCGCGCATGTCCACCAAGATAGCGGCCGCGTGTGGACATGGGCCACGTGCCGGCGCCCACGCCTCCGCGATCACTTGTGGTACGGTTCGCCGCGGACGATCGTCCCCGCCCGGTACAGTTGCTCGGACAGCACCAGCCGGGCCATCTCGTGCGGCAGGGTCCACGACGCCAGCGCGAGGCGCTTGGAGGCTCGGTCGCGCAATACGGGCGCCAGGCCGTAGGCTCCGCCGATGACGAACGCGACATCACGCGCCCGCTCGCGCGCTGCCTGGAGGTATCGGGCGAATGCCTCCGATGTCATCGCGTCGCCCCGCTCGTCGCACACCACGAGATCGGCGGCGCCGACTTTGGCCGCGAGACGCTCGCCCTCGCGGGCCAGGACCAGATCGGGGGGCGCCGACCGCGCCGGCTCCTCCCGGACTTCGTGCACCACGAGCGGCCAGTATCGGCCGGCGCGCATCTCGTAGAACGCGATCGCCGCCGCCAGCGCCGCATTGCGCGGCTTGCCGACGGCGGCGAGGATCACCTGCACGCCGCGCGACCGTGCGCCGGGTTCACGCGTACACGCCGCGGAGCCGGTGCACCGTGGCCACACGGCTGATCGCCAGCATGTAGGCCGCCGTGCGCATGTTCACCTTGTGCGTGGTGGAGAGGCGCAGGACGTCGGCGAAGCTGTTCCGCATGATGTCGTTCAGCCGTTCGTTCACCACATCCTCGGTCCAGAAATAGCCGCCGCGGTCCTGCACCCATTCGAAATACGAGACCGTCACGCCGCCGGCGTTGGCCAGGATGTCGGGGATCACAAACACGCCCTTCTCATCCAGAATCTCGTCGGCCTTCGCCGTCGTCGGCCCGTTGGCGCCCTCGCAGATGACTTTTGCGCGGATCTTATCGGCGTTCTTGCTCGTGATCACGTTCTCCAGCGCCGCCGGCACCAGCACGTCCACGTCCAGCGTCAGCAAGTCGGCGTTGGAGATCGCATCGCCTCCTGCGAACTTCTCGAGCGACTTGTGATCCTGTACGTGCTTGATGGCCGCGGCGACGTCGATGCCCGCCTTGTTGTAGTAGGCGCCGGTGCGATCGCTGATCGCTTGGATCTTACACCCTTCTCGCGCCAACAGATCCGCCGCCACCGAACCCACGTTGCCGAAGCCTTGCACGGCCACGGTCGCGCCCTTGATCTCCATCCCGAGATGCTTGAGCGCTTCCTTGATCACGATCATGCACCCGCGCCCGGTTGCTTCCCGGCGGCCCAGCGAGCCGCCCATCTCCACCGGCTTGCCCGTCACCACCGCGGTGACCGTGTGCCGCATGTGCATCGAGTACGTGTCCATCACCCACGCCATCACGCGCTCGTTCGTGTTCACGTCGGGCGCTGGAACGTCGGAGTCCGGCCCCAGGGTGCTCATGATGCCCGAGGTGTAGCGCCGAGTCAGCCGCTCCAGCTCGCCCACGCTCATCTTGAGAGGGTCGCAGATCACGCCCCCCTTGGATCCCCCGAACGGCAGATTGACTACCGCGCACTTCCAGGTCATCCAAGCCGCCAGCGCCTTGACCTCCTCCAGCGTCACGTGTTCGTCGAAGCGAATCCCGCCCTTGGCTGGCCCGCGTGACGTGTTGTACAAGACACGATACCCCGTGTACACCTCGACTTCACCACTGTCGAGCATCACGGGGATCGAGATGATGATCTGTTTCTCAGGATGCCGCAGGACCTTGTACAGCCCGGGCTCGAGGTCGAGCAGTTCCGCCGCGCGATCGAACCGCGACATCATCGCCTCGAAGGGATTGTCCTCGTCGAGAAAGCGGTCCTTGTCGGGACGGACGATTTTATGTGTTGGCAGTCTCAGATCAGTCGCCATGAGAGTCGGATGTGAGTCGGCGCTAGCCGGCGGTTGGAGGGTTGGATCGGGTCGCGGCGGCCGCGGCGTCAATCAGACGCTCCAGGTGTTCCCTCCCCTGGTCGACGGTCAACCGTTGTGAAACATACCATAGCGGCCCGGGACCGGGCCACCGCGGCAATACCTTGACGGCGTCCTTGAGGGTGCAGACGGCCAGGGCGTCGCCGCGCGAGGCCTCCGCGGCCGCCCGCGCCAGTTCCGCGTCGCTGAACGCGTGGTGGTCCGGGAACGCCAGCAGCTCCACGTCGGCCCCGGCGCGGCGCAGCTGCGCGGCGAGCAGTTCGGGTTCCCCGACCCCCGTGATCAGCACGACGCGCCGCCCAACCGCCGCCGACAGCGGGAGCGACGCGCCCGACACGGCCGCCTCGATGGAGGCGGCCTCCAGATGCACCACGGCGCCCGGGGTTCCCGAAATCTCGGTTGCCCCCGCCAGCACCTGGGCCGCCTCGGCGGCGCTCGCCGTCTTCCGGGTCACCACCACAAGGGCTGCCCGGCGCAACGCCGACGGCGGCTCGCGGAACGGCCCCGCCGGCAGCATCCGCCACCCGCGCAGGCCCCGTTCCGCCGAGACGAGCACCACGTCCGCGAGGCGCGTCACTCCCCGGTGCTGGAACGCGTCGTCGAGCACCGCGATCGTGGCTCCGAGTGCGCGGGCCCGCGCTAGCCCGGCCGCCCGGTCGGCTTCGACCACCACCGGAATGGCCGGATTGAGCCGCTCGTGCACTTGCGGCTCGTCGCCGCCATACCCCCGCAGGACGATGGCTGGCGCCGCGCCGCGGCGGGCCAACTCGCCGGCCATCCAGGCCGACACCGGGGTCTTGCCGGTGCCCCCGACGGTCAGATTGCCGACGGCGATCGCCGGGATAGCCCCGGGGCGCACCGGAAGCGCTCCAAGGTCGTACAGGGCGTTCCGGGCCGCCACGACGGCCCGGAAGACGGCCGCGGCGGGCCACAGGCCGAGCCTGGCGGCTCCCGCAGCACCGCCGCGATCGAACCAGAGCCGGTGCAGCATGGAGTCGCTCACGCGCCCCCCGCTGCCCCCGCGGCCACCGCCACGGCCGCGTCCAGCGCCGCCCGGTAGCTCGGCGTCAGGGCGGCGAGGTCGCGCGGATTCCCGGCCGGCGGGCTGATGAAATCGCCGTAGGCGATCGTCACGCGGGCAAACGGCTTCGGAATCGTGAATCGGTCCCAACTCTTCAGGTGCCACGCACGCGAGGCATGGGCGCCGAACGGCACGACCGGCCGGCCGGACCGCTGCGACACGAGGAGCGTTCCCGCGGCGAAGCTGTGGTCCGGCCCCCGCGGTCCATCGGGCGTTATCCCCACGTCGAACCCGGCATCCAACTCCCGCGTCATGCCGACGAGCGCCCGGCTGGCGCCCCGCGTCGTCGAGCCGCGCACGGTGCGGTATCCCAGCGCCTCGGCGATGCGGGCGATCAACTCGCCGTCGCGGTGCTCGCTTATCAGCACACTGATATTCTGCCCCCGGTGCGCCCACAGCTGCGCCAGCAGTTGCCCGTGCCAGATCACGATCAGCACGGGCTCCCGGCGACGCCGCGCTTCCCGGAGGGCGGCATCATGCACGTAGCGCACGCGCCACGTACGCGCCAACAACCACACCACGGCGACCCCCAGACGCGCGGTCCACCGCGTGCGCCAATCCGCCGCGCTGCGATCGCTCATCGCCGACCAGGGGTTGCGGCCAGCGCCGCCGCCATGTCGGCCACCCGCCCTGCGGCGCCCGCCGTGCCCAGCGCCCCGCGCACCTCGGCCAGCCCGGCCAGCATGGCATCCCGCCCCGGATCGCCGCGTCGCAACAGCGGCTCCAGCGCGTCGGCCACCGCTGCCGGACGCAACGCGCTCTGCACGAACTCGGGTGCCAGCTCGCGCCCCGCAACCACGTTCACCAGTCCGATGTGCGGGATGCGCACCAGCCGCCGGGCGAGGGCGTAGGTGACCCTGCTCGTGCGGTACGCCACGACCAGCGGGCAACCGGCCACCGCGGCTTCGAGCGTGGTCGTCCCACTCTTGCACATCGCGGCGTCGGCCGCGCGCAGCACGGTGAACGACGCCCCGCGCACCATGGGGTACGGGCACTGGCCGGTATCGAGGTTCACCGTGGGCGCGACGCTCACGACCACCTGTAGACGCGGGTCGCGAAGGCGCAGTTCGTCGGCCACCCGCACGAAATCGTCGAGGTGCCGCAGGATCTCCTGCGCCCGGCTGCCCGGAAAGAGCGCGAGCATCGGAGCGTCGGCCCGCACGCCGAGCGAGGCGCGCGCCTCGGCCTGGCTCGGCAGGGCCGCCACCCGGTCGAGCAGGGGGTGTCCCACGAACGTCGCGTCGATTCCGTGCTCGGCCAATAGGGCCTGCTCGAACGGCAGGATGACCGCCGCCTTCGTCACCCACCGGGCCAGCTTGTCCAGACGCCCTGCGCCCCATGCCCAGACCTGCGGCGTGATGTAGTACAGCACCGGGACACCGGCGTCGGCCGCCGCCCTGGCGACCTTCATGTTGAATCCTGGATAGTCGATCAGGATGACCAGCGCCACGCGGCCCGACCGGATGCGCGCTTCGAGTTGCCGCAGCAGCGCCCAGTGCTTGGGCACGTGGCGCAGCACCTCGACGAACCCCATCACCGCCAATTGGTCGGCGTGTTCGAGCAACGCGACGCCGGCCTCGCGCATCTGATCTCCGCCGATGCCGACGAGCGCGAAGGGCGCACCTCGCGCCTTGAGTTCGCGGGCCACCCCGGAGGCGTGCAGGTCGCCGGAGGCCTCCCCGGCGACGAACACGATCTCACGCACGCGCGTGGTCTCCGGCGCCTTTGAGCGCCGGCAGCGTCCGTTCGATCTCGCCCACGATGCGCAGCGCCACGGCCAGCGCCTCGCGCCCATCGTGGCCGCTCACGACCACCGGTGCCGTGCCGCGCACCGCCTCCAGGAAGCTCTCGAATTCGAGCCGCAAGGGCTCCCCTTCAGGCGCCTCCAACGGCACACGTTCCACGAACGCGTCCACCGACGCCGCGGCCTTGGCCAGCGCCGCGAGATCCACGTCGGTGCGCAACCGATAGAACTCCCCCACGCCGGCCGCCAGGTCGAGCGACAGATACCCGCTCCCCTGGAAGATGCGCAGCTTGCGCATCCGGTCGCGCGACACGCGGCTGGCCGTGATGTTGGCCACCGCCCCCGACGCGAATTCGATGCGCGCGTTGGCGATGTCCACGAATGGTGTGAGCACGGGAATGCCCACCGCCGTCAGCCCCGACACGCCGCTCCCCACGAGCGTGCGCACCAGGTCGATGTCGTGGATCATCAGGTCGAGCACCACGGCTACGTCGGATCCGCGTGGATTGAACGGCGCCAGCCGGTCACTCTCGATGAACCGGGGCGCTTCGACGTACGGCAGAGCCGCGCGGATCGCGCGATTGAACCGTTCCACGTGGCCGATCTGGATGAGCGCCCCGGTGCGCTTGGCGGTCGCCACCAGTTCGTCCGCTTCGGCCAGCGTGGCGGCGATCGGCTTCTCGATCAGCAGGTGCTTGCCACGTTCCAGCGCCGTCTTGGCCACGGCGAAATGGGCTGGCGTGGGGACGACGACCGTCGCTGCGTCCACAACGTCGAGCAGTGCGTCGATGCTCGGGAACGCCGGAACACCCAGCTCCTTGGTCACGTGGGCCGCCCGCGCCGCATTGGCTTCGTAGAATCCGGCAAACGCCACGCCCGGCATCTCGCGCATGATGCGCACGTGATGGAATCCGAGCGCCCCGGCCCCAATCACTCCCACACGGATATCGCTCACACCACCACTCCCCGGTCGCTCTCGTCGAAGAATTGCAGGAACGCCTCGACCTCCGGGAACATCTGGAGGTCGGTCCGTGCCTTGGCTCGCGCCTGCGACACGTTCAGTTCGGATTTGAAGAACATGCGGTACGCCCGCTTCAGTTCCCGCACCACCGGCTCGGAAAAATTGTTGCGCTGCAGCCCAATGCTGTTCAGTCCGAACAATTTGATCGGGTTGCCCACGGCCTTCACGTATGGCGGGACGTCCTTGGCGATCCGCGAACACCCCCCCACGAATGAATAGGCGCCGATCTTCACGAACTGGTGCGCCGCGCTCTGACCCGACACGATCGCCCGGTCGTGGACGGTCACGTGCCCCGCGAATTGCACGTTGTTGCCCAGGATCACGTTGTTCCCGATGTGGCAGTCGTGCGCCAGGTGGACGTACGACATCACGAAGCAGTCGCGCCCCACCGTCGTCTTGTAACTCTGGCTCGTGCCTCGATTGATCGTCACATACTCGCGGATCACCGTATTCTCGCCGACTTCGACGGTGGTCCGTTCGCCCTTGAACTTGAGGTCCTGAGGCGCGCCACCGAGGATCGACCCGATCCCCACCGTGACGCGGGGGGCCAGCGTGACGTGCCGCTCCAACACCGTGCGCGCGGCGAGCTTGCAGCCGTCGCCGATGACGCAGTCCTCGCCCACGATCGCCCAGGGTCCGATCTCGACGCCGCGGCCGAGCTTCACGCCGGGATCGACGATCGCTGTTGGATGGATGATCGCGCTCATTTGTCGCGCACCATGGCGCCCATCTCCGCTTCCGCCACCATTTCTCCGTCCACCCTGGCCACGCCTTTCATTTTGCACATCGCGCCGCGGATCTGAACCACGTCGAGTTCGAACCGCAACTGGTCGCCCGGACGCACGGGCCGCCTCCACTTCACGTGGTCCAGCGACGTGAAATACACGACCTTGTTCTGCGGGTCCGGGAACGTGCCCATCAAGAGCATGCCCCCCACCTGCGCCATGGCTTCGATGATCAGCACCCCCGGCATGATCGGATGGCCCGGGAAGTGTCCCTGGAAGAACGGCTCGTTGATCGTGACGTTCTTGAGTCCCACGATGCGCTTCCGCGGCTCCATCTCCAGAATGCGATCCACCAACAGGAACGGATACCGGTGCGGCAGCACCTTGATGATGTCGTCGATCTCCAGCACGGTCGTCTCCTTCTTGAGCGCCTCACGCATCGCCCGCACGAGCTTCACGGTGCCGCGGTGGCTCGGCTTCACAGCCACCACGCGCGCCCTCACCCGCGCCCCGGCGAGCGCCAGATCTCCCACACAGTCCAGCGCCTTGTGGCGCACGAATTCATCGGACCACCGCAAGACGTTATCCACCACCGCCGACTCGTCCAGCACCACCGTATTCTGGGTCGACGCCCCGCGAATCAGCCCCATCGCCCGCAGCGGCTCCACCTCACGCGTGAAGCCGAAGGTGCGCGCCGATGCCAGCTCAGAAACGAACACCGATTCGTTCACCCCCGACGCCCACCGCTGCCGCCCGATCAGCGGATGCGGAAAGTCGATCGTCACGTCCAGCTCCAGATCCGAGGCCGGGTACGCCTCGTACACCGAGTCGCCGTCGGCTACCCGCACCGCCTGGCGCAATTCCCAAAACTGGACGATTCCGGGCTGCGGCGCGATGCCTGCCCGTTTGAGTGCCTCCACGAACGGCGCCGCGCTGCCGTCCACGATCGGCGGCTCCGGTCCGTCCAGGTCGATGATCACGTCGTCGATGCCAAGCGCCCCCACCGCCGCCAGCACGTGCTCCACCGTGTGCACCGACACCGGGTCCTCGCCGATCTGGGTGCGGCGGTCGCTGAGCACCGCGGTATCGACGGTGGCTGCGATCAGCGGCTCGCCGGGCAGATCGGTACGCCGGAACGCGACGCCCTGCCCACTCGGCGCCGGCTGGAACGTCAGCCGGCAGGCAACGCCGAGGTGAAGCCCCACGCCCTCCATGCTCACTGGCCTGGCGACCGTGCGCCGCCTCACGCGTCTTCCTCGGACCGCGCCAGCAGCCGCTCGATGCGTCGTAGCAGGCCGGGCAGCTTGAACATCGCGGCCTGCGCGCGGAGCGCTTCCTTGTGCGGCCGAGCCGGGTAGCCCGACCAGGTCTCTCCGGCCGGGATGTCACCGAATACGCCGGCCTGCGCGGCCAGCGTCGCCCCCGCGCCGATCGTGAGGTGGCCCGCCACCCCTACCTGTCCGGCCAGGATGCACCCGTCTTCGATGTGCGCCGATCCGGCAACGCCCACCTGCGCCATGAGCAGGCACAACCGGCCGATCCGGACGTTGTGCCCCACCTGCACCAGATTGTCGAGCTTCGTTCCAGCGCCTATGACCGTGTCGTCGATGCTCCCGCGATCGATCGTCGAATTGGCGCCGATCTCGACGTCGTCCTCGAGAATGCATCCGCCCACGTGCGGGATCTTCTCGTGGCGGTCGCCGCGGAACACATACCCGAACCCGTCGGCGCCGATCCGGCCCCCCGACTGCACGATCACACGCCGGCCCAGTTGCGCATTGGCATACACGGTCACGCCGGCGTAGAGCTGCACGTCGTCGCCCAAACGCGCGCCCGCCCCCACAACGGTCTGCGCACCGACCGTCACGCGATCGCCGAGCATGGCCCCGGGTTCGATCACCGCGTACGGTCCGATGCTCGGCGCCTCGCCGATCCGCACGCCGGAGCCGATGATCGCCGTGGGATGGATGCCGGGCGTCCGCCCCGGCGCCCGATAGAACCGTGGGATGAGCGACAGCAACGCGTCGTGTGGCTTCGCGACCACGATACGCGCCCCCGCCGCCGACGGCAGCCCCGCCAGCTCCGGCGTCACGAGCACGACGCCGGCTGCCGACGACTCCAGGAACGGCGCGTACTTCGCCGACGCGCAGAAGCTCAACTCGTCGGCCCGCGCACGGTCGAGCGGGGCGATGGCGCGCACCACCACCGCCGCGTCGCCCTTCAATTCACCGTGGACCAACTGGGCGACGTCAGCCGCGGTGAGAACGAGTCCGTCCTCACCGCCTCCGCCACGCGCCGCCCGCTCCGCCGTCACTCGTTGGGTGGGGTGTCCAGCTTCTTGATCGCCTTGGCGGCCGAGTCCCTCTTGGCGGCCGCGGCGATTTTCAACCGGGCGATCACCTTGTCGGTGATGTCGAGGTTCTTGTCCGAACTCAGCACCGCCTGCGAATCGATGATCAGCTCGTAGCCGTTGTCGACTCGGACCTTGTCGAGCATGTCGCGCACGGCCTGCATCACGGGGCCCATCAGCTCGGTCTGCCGCGACTGGGCCTGCTGATTGATCGCGCTCTGACGGTCGGCGTACTCCTGCTGCTTGGCCTGGATGGCCTTCTGCCGCGCCTGCTTGGCCGCGTCGGTCAGCGTCGCTTCGGCCTTCTGGTAGTCGCTGATCATCGTCTGGATGCTCGCGCTGAGCGTGCTCAACTCGGTGGTCCAGGCGGCCGATTCGGCGTTGTATGTCGACTCTGCCTGGGCGCGCCCCGGCGCCACGTCGAGCAGGGCCTGCGTGTTCACGTAGACGATCTTGGGTACCGCCGGCTGCTGGGCGCGGGTCGGCATCGCGCCGAGCACGAGGCCGGCGGCCGCGATGGTCGTCGCACGAAAAATGGAATTCATGAGCGCTCCGTTTAGTAGAACTGACCGAACTTGAAGTGAACCTGCCATTTGGGCGCCTTGACCCCGTTGGCGTCCACACGATCCAACCCATACCCCAGATCGATTCCGAGCGGCCCGAGCGGCGTCACCACCGACCCGCCCACGCCTACGCCGCGAAACAGGCGCGTGGGGTTGAAATCGGCCGGCCGCGCAAAGACGTTTCCCCCGTCGTAGAACGCGTCCAGGAAGAGCTGCTGGCTCACCCGGATTCCCAACTGCGCCGTCGCGCTGAAGAACGCATTGCCGAACGAAGCGCGCTGCGCCGAGTACTGGCTGGTCGCGTCCACGTAGCCCAGTGGCGTGATCGAGAATTCGTTGTAGCCGCGGAGCGGTTCCCCATACTGCACGCCGCCCATCGAGAATGCCTGCGACACGAAGAACGGCCCCGGGTTTCCGAAGATCGCTCCCCATAATGTGGAGAGGCCCAACACCACCGGCATCCCCGAGCCCATCGCCGGCCCCGCGCCCACGGTCCCGATCGTAGCATAGGACCGCATCTCGCCGGTCGCGCGCGTGAATGTCGCCGACCCGCCCAGCGGCCCCCCGTTGTACTGAACACTGAACGACTCATGCACGCCCGAAGTCGGGAACGGCATGCCCAGTCGCGTGTCGTGATCGAGCGTGGCCCCCAGACTGGACCGGAAACAGGTCGCCGATTGCCCTGACGCGTTGGTACACGCCGAGATCGTGCCCACGAGCCCGTCGTTTCCGTACTTCACCGACTCGGCGCCGTAGTTGAGGAACAGCCGCGTGAAGCGGGAACCGCGAACCGGTAGGCCAAACTGGATCTGCGCGCCCGTCGTCGTACTCTGCCCGATGTTCTGGATCGTGAACCGCGACTGGGAATGGTACGCGGTGAGGGTGCCGGAGTAGTTGGACTCCTCGATCGCCGGATCCGTGTACGAGACGTTGAAGTCGTTGATGTACTGCCCCTTCTGCCACTGGATCGAGCCCTTCTTGCACTTGCCGAACAGATTCGGCTGGTCGAATCCGATGAACCCGCCGAGCCCGGTGCCCTGACCCACCGACGCGCCGAAGTTGACGTTCCCCGTGCGCTTCTCTTTGACGTTGAACGTGATGTTCACGTCCCCCTGGTCGTCGGCCTGGGCCACTTGCGGCTCGGGCAACGGCGAGTCGAAGAACCCAAGGTTGGAGATGTTCTGGTAGCTCTGGATGAGGCGCGACTTGTTGAACACGTCGCCGGGGACCACCATCAGTTGCCGCCGGATGCAGGTCTCGTTGGTGATGTCGTTACCGGCGATGTCCACCCGGTTGATGATCGCCGGCGATCCTTCCTGGATCTCCCACCGCAGGTTGACAGTGGGGGCGGAGTCAGCCGAGATCGACCGCTCGACAACCGGATTGATCTGGGCGTACAGGTACCCCTCGTCGGCATACGCGTCCTGCACCTTCCCTGTTGCCGCCTGCCATTCGGACCGGTCGAAGATCGTCCGGTCCTGGTTGGCGCCGCGATGCAGCATCCCCTTGAGCGTCTCCATCAGCGTCTTCGGACGCGGCGTGAACGGATATAGCGTGGCGATCTGCTGGCTGGAGAATTGCCGCGCCCCCTCCACCGAGAAATCTCCCACGTGGTACTGGGGGCCCTCCTTCACCTCGAGGCTCACCATCGCCTTGCCCGCCTTCCGATCGAGCAGCGTGGTGTCCTTGATCACCTGCATGTCGATGAACCCGTGGTCGGCGTACAGCCCCGGAACGTGCTCGGTGATGTCGGTGGCCAGCTTGGCGTTGTCCAGCTCGCCCTTGTCCCAGAAGAAGAATCCTTCGGGTTTCGTGTCCATGGCCCCGACGATCTGTTTGGCGCTGATCGCCTTGTTCCCCGTGACGCGAACGCCGGACACGGCCGTGCGGTGCCCCTCGTCGATGTGGAACATGATCCGGGCCGATGCGCTGTCCACGTACGTCGTCTCGGCACGCACCTCCGCCACGGCGTACCCGGCGGCTTCGTAGACCGAGTCGATCTTCACGATGGTCTGGGTCACCTGCGCGGGATCGATCGGCCGACCGACGAGTAGGTCCACCTGGTCGCGCACCGTGCTCGGCGAAACCTTGTTCGCTCCCTGGACGTCCACGTCGATCAGCATCGGGCGTTCCTTGAGCTGGAACACGAGCATCGACTTGCCTCCGGGGAGCGGCTCGCAGAGCGCCCGCACGTCCTGGAACTGCAGGGTACCATACAGCGCCTTCACGGCGCGCTGCAGGGCCCGGTAGTTCAGGGTCGCCCCCGTGGTGATCCCGGCGTCGCTACGCAGCAGCGCATCCCCGAGGCGGGTATTGCCTCGGAATGCGATGGAATCCGGTTGTGAACACGCCCCGACCGCGCTGGCGTCCTGCGCGGCCGCCGCGGATGCCGTCGCGAGGAGGGCGATGAAAGGTAGGACCAGTCTACGCATGGGAATCCTAAATATACACAATGCGGCCGGCCTGGCCCGGAAGGGGTCGGCCGGCCGTGGCGGTGCGGATTATGCCTTGGTCGTGCCCGTCAATACCCGAAAATCCAGTTTGGTTCCATCGGGCGCGACGTCCACTTCCAGTTCCTCTCCGCGCGAGAACTCACCAAGGAGAATCTTCTCCGACAGCGGGTCCTCGATGTACCGCTGAATGGCGCGCTTCAGGGGGCGCGCGCCGTAACTCTCGTCGTACCCGTGCTTCACCAAGAAATCGGTTCCCGCGTCGGTGAGGCTCAGCGTCAACTCCTCCTCGCTCAGCCGCTTCCGCACGTCCTTCAACATCACCTGGACGATCTGCGCGATATGCGTGCGATCCAGCGGATGGAACACGATCACGTCGTCCAGCCGGTTCAGGAATTCGGGATTGAACACGTTCTTCAACTCCTCCCGCACCCGCTCGGCAATCCGGTCGAAATTCGACTGGACGTCCCCCACGGCGAATCCCAGCGCCTTGCCTTTCGTGATGTCCCGCGCCCCGACGTTCGAGGTCATGATCACCACGGTGTTCTTGAAGTCGATCACCCGCCCGTAGTTGTCGGTAAGATGACCTTCGTCCAGCACCTGGAGCAGGATGTTGAACACATCGGGGTGCGCCTTCTCGATCTCGTCGAGGAGGATCACGCTATACGGCTTGCGACGCACGGCCTTGGTGAGCGTGCCCGAATCCTCGTACCCCACGTACCCTGGCGGCGCGCCGATCAGCCGCGACACGGAGAACTTCTCCATGTACTCGCTCATGTCCACGCGAACCAGCGCCTGCTGGTCGGCGAACAGGAACTTGGCCAGCGCTCGCGCCAACTCCGTCTTGCCCACGCCCGTGGGGCCGCTGAAGATGAACGATCCGATCGGCCGATTGGGATCCTTGAGGCCCGCCCGGCTGCGCCGGATCGAGCGCGCCAGGGCCCGGATTGCTTCGTCCTGGCCGATGACCGATTCGTGCAGTTCGTCCTCCATCCGCAGCAGACGCGTCGTCTCGGCTTCCTGGAGCCGCGTGACCGGGATGCCCGTCCACCGGCTGACGATGAACGCGATCTCTTCCTCGCCGAGCACCGGGCGGTACGACTGGCGCCGCTTCTCCCATGCTTCCTGCTTCTGTCGGATGTCGCCCTGCAGTTCGCGTTCCTGGTCGCGGAGGCCGGCCGCGCGCTCGAAATTCTGGTCGCGCACCGCAGCTTCCTTGTCGGCGCTCACCTTTTCCAGCGCCTGTTTCAGTTCCGCCACTTCCGGCGGCGGCGCCTGTGCCGCCAGCCGCGCCCGCGCCCCCGCCTCGTCAATCACGTCGATTGCCTTGTCGGGCAGGAAACGGTCGGTGATGTAGCGCTCCGACAGCTTGGCCGCCGCCGTCAGCGTCGGATCGGGGATCGTCACGTGGTGGTGATCCTCGTACTTCTGGCGCAGCCCCTTGAGGATCTCGATCGTCTCGTCCACCGTCGGCGGATCGACGATCACCGTCTGGAACCGGCGCTCGAGCGCGCCGTCCTTCTCGATGTACTTGCGGTACTCGTTCAGCGTCGAGGCGCCCACGCACTGCAACTCCCCGCGGGCCAGCGCCGGCTTGAGCATGTTGCTCGCGTCGATGGCGCCTTCGGCCGCCCCCGCCCCCACCAGCGTGTGCAGTTCGTCAATGAACAGGATCACGTTCTTGTTCTGCGCGATCTCGTTCATCACCGCCTTGAGGCGCTCCTCGAACTGGCCGCGATACTTGGTGCCGGCGATCACCGCCGCCATGTCGAGCGACAGCACCCGGTTCTCCCGCAGCGACTCCGGGCACTCGCTGTTCGCGATCAGCTGCGCGAGCCCCTCGACGATCGCCGTCTTGCCCACCCCAGGCTCACCGATCAGCACCGGATTGTTCTTCTTGCGGCGCGTCAGCACTTCCATGACGCGCTGGATCTCCTTGGCGCGGCCGATCGTCGGATCGAGTTGCCCCTCCGCCGCCAGCTGCGTGAGGTCGCGGCAGAAGTGGTCGAGCGCCGGCGTCTTGGACTTCTTGTCGCCTTTGGGCGCCGCCGTCTGCGGCTGCGGGCCAGTGCCCTGCTGGGCCGTCGCTCCCGCCTGCACGTCGGTGCCCAGAATGCGGAGCGTCTCGGCGCGCGCCGCTTCGAGGCTCACCCCCGCCTCGCTCAGCACCTGGGCGGCGATCCCCTTCTCCTCGCGGAGAAGCCCGAGCAGCAGATGTTCGGTGCCCACATAACTGTGGTTCAACTCGCGCGCTTCGGCCATCGCCAACTCGAGCACCTTCTTGGCACGCGAGGTGTACGGCAGATCCGGCCCTGTGGCCTGGACGGCCTTCCCCTTGCGCACCGTGTCCTCGATCTTCTGCTGCACCTCATCGAGTTCGACGTTGAGGTTCTGCAGCACCGTGGCCGCCACGCCCTCGCCCTCGCGAATGAGACCGAGCAGGATGTGCTCGGTGCCCACGTATTCGTGATGCAGACGCGCGGCTTCCTCGCGTGCCATTGCGAGGACTTTCCTGACCCGCTCCGTGAAGTTGTAGCCGTTCATCGTCCCCTCGAGTCCGGCCGGAACCGCCTCATCCGACCGATCCGGCTTCCGTTTCGAGCGCGTGCCGTACGTACCGCGCGCGCGCCTGACACGTCTCGCTCTCGGTGAGCGGCCGTCCCTCGGCGTACGCCAGGTGTGCGGCTTGGGAGAAGATCAGGAGCTTGTTGAGCGTGTATACACCGAGGCCACGGATCAGTTTCAGCCCCACCGCCAGCCGAACCCCGCTCAGGAAGTTCATCGCTTCCTCGAACGTCAGGCTCCGCGCATAGCGCAGGGTGCCGAACGCGCGCCACAGCTTGTCCTCAATAATATAACCGGCATCCCGCAAGAGGACACGCCTCGCTTCCTCCTCCCGCTCCACCACGTGCCCCACGACGCGGAGCAGCTGGTCGAGCAGGTCCTCCTCCGACCGCCCCAACGTCGTCTGGTTGGAAATCTGGAAGAAATTCCCTACGACCTCGCTTCCCTCCCCGTACAGCCCGCGGTGGGTGAGGCCCATCTGCTGCAGCCCCGCCAGCACCTTGCCGATCTCCTTGGTCAGCACGAGGCCCGGTAGATGGATCAGCACCGACGCCCGCATCCCCGTGCCCGCGTTCGTCGGACAGGCCGTGAGGAAGCCAAATTCGGGATGATAGGCGAACGGCAACCGCGCCCCCAACTCCCGCTCCACATCGCGGATCCGTGCAAACGCCTCGGGCAGGGCAAACCCGGAACGCATCGCCTGGAGGCGCAAATGGTCCTCTTCGTTGACCATCAGGCTCACATGGTCCCCCACCACCACCGCCGCGCCGCTCCGGAGGGGGTGCTGGTCGTCCAACCCTGCCAGCTCCTTGCTCACCAAGTGGCGTTCGTGCAGCAGCAGCCGGTCGAGCACCTCCATCTCGTCCACCCGCAACGTCAGGCTCCCATCCAGCGCAGAAATCTCGCCCGCCGCCGCGTTCACCTGCGAGAGCACGCGCAGCCGCTCGCCGTCCCGTGCCCGCGCCGTGAACGCGAACCCCTCGAGATTGCGCGCCAGACGCACCCGCGTGGAGAGCACGATATCGGCAGACCGGCCCGAGGCATCGAGCCACCCAACGCCCCCGTCGGGGAGCAACGTGAGATCGATCATTCCAGCACCCGGATCCGGTCCCGCAGGTCTGCAGCCAGTTCGAACTGCTCCGCGTCGATCGCGCGACGCAGCCGCTCCCGGAGTTCGCCCAACTTGGCCACGCGCTCCACCGACTCCGACCGCGGCACCTGTGGCGCCTCTCCCACATGCTGCGAGCTGCCGTGAAGGCGGCGCAGCAACCCCCGCATGCTCGATTCGAAGGTCACGTAGCAGCGCCCGCACCCCCACCGTCCGGTTGCCCGGAAATCCGCCATCGTCGACCCGCAAAATGCGCACTGCTCCCCCCGGTCTTCGGGCGCCGCCATCTGCGCCTGCACGGAGTGCAACAATTCGCCCAACGGATGTTTGGTCTCGGCGATGGTCGTCTCCACGCCGCGCTCGGCGGCGCACCGCTCGCACAGGTGGATCTGCGTCACGCTGCTGTTCTCGATCTGCGTGAGGTGCACCACAGCGTCGCGCTCGTGGCAGTTGTCGCAGAGCATCAGGCCATCACCTCGTGCAGCGCCGTGGGGCGGAGCGCGCCGTCCTCGAGCAGCAGTACGCGGTCGGCCCGCGCGGCCAGCGACCGGTTGTGCGTCACGACCACCATCGAGATCGAAAGATCGCGGGCGAGCGATGCCAGGAGGTCGTGCAGCCGCGCGCTGTTGAAGTGGTCGAGGTTGCCCGACGGCTCGTCGGCCAGCAAGACGCTGGGGCCCATGGCCAGCGCGCGGGCCACCGCCGTGCGCTGTTGCTCGCCCCCCGACATCTCCCCCGGCCGGTGGTGCATGCGGGCGTCGAGCCCCACCCGCTGCAGCAAGTCCACCGCCCGCTCCCGTGCCTCGTCCGGCGGGCGGCCGCCCACGCGTAACGGCATCATGACGTTCTCGAGCGCGCTGAACTCGCGCAGCAGGTGGTGAAACTGGAACACGAAGCCGATGCGCTCATTGCGCAGCCGCGACAACGCGTCATCGCCCAAACCGGCCAGCGACCGCCCCTCCACCCGCACGTCACCGCGCGTGGGCGCGTCCAGCGCGCCGAGCAGGTGCAGCAGCGTGCTCTTGCCGGCCCCACTCGCGCCGACGATGGCGATCATCTCGCCGGAAGCCACGGCCAGACACACGCCGTCCAACACGGTGAGCAGCCCGCCGTCACCGCCGACATACGTCTTGGACAGGTCGATCGCTTCGAGAACCGTCATTCGTGTCGAATCGCTTCGACGGGATACAGCTTGGCCGCCTGCACCGCCGGATAGATCGTCGCCACCGCGGCAATCGCCAGACTCGCCCCCACGATCCAGACCACGTCCAATGGCCGCGTCGTCACCGGGAGGTGGTCTATGAAATATATCGACGGGTCGAGCGGGATCAGCTTGAAGTGGTCCACCACGACCCCCAGCGTCACCCCGATCGCCAGCCCCATGCCCGTGCCCACGAGCCCGATCACCACGCCCTGCATGAGGAAGATCCGGCGGATCGAACGCGCCGGCATGCCCATCGCCCGCAGGATGCCGATCTCCCGCGTCTTATCGGCCACCACCATCGTCAGCGTACTCACGATGTTGAACGCCGCCACCAGCACGATCAGCAGCAGGATCACCGCCATCCCCAGCTTCTCCAGCTTCAGCGCCTGGAACAGCGAAGAATTCTGGTCCTGCCAATCCTCGGTGCGGTACGGATAGCCCAGCGTGTCGGCGAGCGCCACCGCCACCGCGGGCGCCGTCCACAAGTCCCGCGTCTTGACCTCGATCCCCGTGACGGCGTGGCCCAGCTGCGCGATGTCCTGAGCCGTCTTGACCGAGGTGAAGACATATGTGTTATCGTATTCGTACATCCCACTGGAGAAGATCCCCGTCACCGGCAGCCGCTCCACGTGCGGTTCGATGTTCCCCGTCACCGGCGAGATCCGGCTGCCCCCGAGCGAGAACAGCGTCACGGTGTCGACCCCGGGGCGCACGTCGAGCCGCGTCGCCAGCCGTTCGCCGAGCACGATGCCCCGATCGCGTCCGTCGGCAGTCTGGAAGCTGAAGTCGCCGACGGTCGCCGTGGAGCGGATCGCCGTCACCGGCGTGGTCCGTGGACTCTGCGGCTCGATCCCCATCACCATCACCCCGTCGGTGTACTGGTGGCCGCCGGCCATGATCGCCTGCACCAATACGAACGGCGAGGCCGCCACCACGCCCGCCTGCCGGCGCACGATGGGCATGATCGTGTCCCACCGCGCCATCGTCAGATCTTCCCCGAACGTGAGGACGCGCAGGTCGGGACTGCCCAGCAGGATCTTGTTGCGCAGGTCCGTCTGCAGGCCCGTCATCACCCCGTTGATCAGGATCAGCGCACTCACGCCGATGATTACACCGCCCATCGCGATCACGCTGATCAGGGAGAGCAGTCGCGACCCGCGGCGGCTACGCAGGTAGCGCCAGGCAATCGCGAACTCGAGACGTGTCATTCCGGCCGCATCGTGGGAAAGAGGATCACGTCGCGGATGTTCGGCGTATTGGTGAGATACATGAACAGCCGGTCGATGCCGATGCCCACCCCACCGGTTGGCGGCATCCCGTACTCCATGGCGCGCAGGTAGTCCTCGTCGAGCCCCGCTGCCTCCTCGTCGCCCGCCGCCCGGAGACGCGCCTGCGCGTCGAACCGCGCCCGCTGGTCAATCGGGTCGTTGAGCTCGCTGAACGCGTTGGCCAACTCCTTCCCCCGAGCGAACAACTCGAACCGCTCGGTCAGCAGCGGATCGCCCCGCTTCGGCTTGGCCAGTGGCGACAGCTCGCGCGGATAATCGACCACGAACGTCGGTGCGTCGATCGTCGATTCGACCAGCGCCTGGAACAGTTCGTCCAGCAGTTTGGCCCGGCTCAGGTCCTCGCACCGCTCCACGCCGTGGCGCCGGGCCTCGGCGCGCAGTTCGGCATCGGACAGCCCCATCGCGTCGCGCCCCGCCAACGCCGAGGTCAGGGCTGGCACCCACTCGATGCGCGGAAAGGGCGGCGCCAGGACCGGCACCCGGCCGGCGAAGCCCTCCACCGCCGCCACTGCTCGCGCCGCCTCGACGATCAGCGCCTCCACCACCGTCATCATGTCGCCATAGTCGGCGTACGCCTGGTAGAACTCGAGCATCGTGAATTCCGGATTGTGCGTCCGGTCGATGCCCTCGTTGCGGAAGTCGTGGCCGATCTCATACACCCGTTCCAGGCCGCCCACGATAAGCCGCTTGAGGTACAGCTCGTCGGCAATGCGCAGATACAGCGGCATGTCGAGCGCGTTGTGGTGCGTGACGAACGGCTTGGCAGCCGCGCCACCGTACAGCGGCTGCAGCACCGGCGTCTCGACTTCCAGAAACTCGCGCCCGTCGAGAAACCCGCGAATGGCCCCGATCATCCGCGTGCGGGCCGTGAACAACGCGCGCATCTCGGGGTGCACGGCGAGATCGGCGTACCGCTGCCGCGAGCGCTGTTCCGCATCGGCAAACCCCGAATGCCGCACCGTCAGGCCATCCACTACCTCTTCCTTGCCGTACGGTAGCGGTTGGAGCGACTTGGCGAGCATCTCCACCGACTCCACGCGGATCGTGACCTCCCCCGTCCGTGTCCGGAACAGCGGGCCGTCCACACCGATGATGTCGCCGATGTCGAACAATTCGAGCAGCGCGAATACCTCGGCGCCAAGCACGTCCTTCTTGAAGTAGAGCTGGATGCGCCCCGACTGGTCGGCCAGATGTGCGAATGCCGACTTGCCGTGGGCCCGCCACGCCACCACGCGCCCGGCCACGCGAACGATGGGCCCCTCCTCCGTACTCTCGGGCAGCAGCGCCGCCGCGGCCTGGGCGTCATGAGTGCGCGCGAAACGGTACGCGTACGGGAGCACGCCGCGCGCCTCGAGTTCGGCGAGCTTCTCGCGCCGCGCCTGCTGCACGAAGTTCAGGTCGTTGCTCATGCTGCCGACCCGGCGCCCGTGAGATACGCCTCGATGAACGGATCGATCCCGCCGTCCATCACCTTCTGCACGTCGGGAATCTTCAGTTCGGTGCGGTGGTCGTTGACCATCGTGTACGGCTGGAAGACGTAACTGCGAATCTGGCTCCCGAACGTCACATCGGCCTTCGTCGCGTCGAGTTCGGCCTTCTTTTTCGCCTGCTTCTCCGCCTCGAGCTTGTACAGGCGGTTCTTGAGCATCTTGAGCGCCGTCTGCTTGTTCTTGTGCTGCGACCGCTCCTGCTGCGACGAAACGACGATCCCGCTGGGGATGTGCGTCAGCCGCACCGCCGAACTCGTCTTGTTCACATGCTGGCCGCCCGCGCCCGACGCCCGGAATACGTCCATCTTGAGATCCTCTTCGCGAATGTCGATGGTGATCGTATCGTCCACCACCGGGTACACGAATACCGACGCGAAGCTCGTGTGCCGCCGGGCCTGCGCGTCGAACGGCGAGATGCGCACCAGCCGGTGGACGCCCGTTTCGGCCTTCAGGAATCCGTAGGCGTAGGCCCCTTTGATTTCCAGCACCGCCCCCTTGATCCCCGCCTCTTCACCGTCGCTCAGGTCGAGGATCTCGATCGTGTAGCCGCGCCGCTCCGCCCACCGCGTGTACATGCGCATCAGCATCTGGGCCCAGTCTTGCGCTTCGGTGCCGCCGGCCCCTGCGCTGATCTCTACCTGCGCGTCGCGGAAGTCGTCGGGGCCCGAGAGCATCGACCGCAGTCGGAACGCCTCGAGTTCGTCGCTCACCCGACCGATGTCCCGATCCAGGTCGCGCTCCATCTCCGCGTCCGGCTCCGCCTCGAGCATCTCGGCCAGCTCGAGCGCGCTCGTCACCCGCGCTGTCAGTGACTGGAACGGCTCCACCCACACCTTGAGCCCTTTCACCCGTTGCACCACGCCGCGGGCCGCCTCCTGGTCATTCCAGAAGGCCGGGTCGGCCATGCGCGCCTCGAGCCCGGCTAGCGTCTCCCGCTTGCCGTTGATGTCAAAGAAACCTCCGCATCTCGGACAGGCGCTCTTCGTATCCGCGCAGCGCCCTGATCCGTTCGCTCTCCGCCATGCCACTCTCCGGTAAGACACGAGCCGTCGCGACTGGCGCGGACGGCTCGGCGCAAGGGTGCCTGCGTCAAAGATAGCCGCGGCAGCGGTTTCGCTCTACCCCGCGAACGGACTCGTGAACAGCGTCTGTCCGCCGGCGAGGATATCGTTCAACGCGTCCACGAAGTGCGTCGTGGTCCGCGCGACTTCGTGCCCCACCTGCTCCACGAATTCCTCGTAGCTCTTCTTGATCTCCTCGCGGAACACCTGCTTGAGCGTGCCGTCGCGCAGCCCCTCCTCGCGCTTCTGTGGGAAGTACACGATGAGATCGGATATCAGCGCCCGGGCCAGCCGCCGCGCCTTGGCGCTGGGATCGTTGGCCAGAAAGGGATTGATTGGCGTGCGTGCCGTCACCGCTGGCGCGGACGGCGTCGTGCTGCGCACGGGAATTGGAACTGCCGGAGTCGATACCACGGTCGGTGGCGTTGCGGCCGGCGAGGGACTCACCCGCGGACGCGGCGCGCCGGACGGTGGCGCCGCCGGCGCCAAAACCGGGCGCGCGACCACCGGAGGCTGTCCCGGCAGCGGTCCTGGAGACGGCGCACTGCGCGGCCCTGGGAATGGCGGCGTTGCACCGCGCCGCCCCGCAAACGGCGGTGTCCCCACCGGGCGTGCTGGACCGCCGGTCGGCGTCACCGGCGGCATCTGCGACCGCGGAGGCGTCGGCACCGGCCTGACCGCCGTCGGAACCACCAGAGCCGGAGCCTCCACACGCGGCACCACCGGCGCAGTACGGGGCGTCGGCACGACGCGCGCCGCCGCGGGGGCCGGAGGAGCGGCGACGCTCGCGAACTCGTCGCGCACCACGCCCTCGGCCGCCACCGTGATCACTCCGCCGCACACCGAACAACGCGCGCGCACCGAGCCGGTGGGCAACTTGGCCGGATCCACCCGGAACACCGAGCGGCACTCGGGACATGAAACGTTCACTGCTCCTCCGTTCCGCCGGCTGCGCCGGCGCGCTCGACGTCCATCTCTTCAAGCGCCGAATCGTCCGTACGCCGGTCGATCGTGTACACCGATCCCGGCAGCGTCTTCGCGTAGCTCTTCATTTCAGTCGCCAATTCGCTCATCTGGGCGGCATGCGTGAACTTCCGCCGCTCGTTCGTGACCACACCGATCGACACCGTCATCAACGGCACACGGTGCAGTTGGCCGCGCCGATCCTTCCCGAAAAAATAACCTGCCCGGCGGTCCTGTTCAGAATACTGGTACGGAATCAGCGTGTCGAAGACGAATACTATCTCCGCGCACACCTCGGACACGGCCGGCATCGGAATCACGAAGATGAAGTCATCGCCCCCGATGTGCCCCACGAACCCGTCGTCCCGGCACAGCCCCTTGACCACGTCGTGCAACACCTTGGCGAGGATCCTGATGCATCGATCCCCGTCGTAATACGAATAGCGGTCGTTGTATTCCTTGAAGTGGTCGAGGTCGGCGTAGCACATCGCGAATGGCTCGCCGCGGTGGAGCCGCCGCGTCACCTCGGCCTCGATTTCCACCGCGCCCGGCAGCCGCGTCGACGGATGCACCACGAGGTCGCGATCGGAACGGCGAAGCATCGAATCCAGCCGGATCCGTGCCTCCTCCTCACCCAGCGACTCCCGGATCACCTCGTCCCCTCCCGCCGCGAAGGCCCGGGCAAACGACTGGTCGTCGTTCGCGGTGACCATCACCGTGGGTACCACCGCGGTATACGAGTCCGCTTTTAGCCGACGGCTGGCTTCCAACGCGGGCCCGGGGTCTTTCCGGCAGTCGAACACCGCAACACGCGGCCGCCCCCGCAACGAGAGCGACAGCATCTCGTCGGATGTCTTCACCGGGACCACGGGAAGCCCCAAGCCGAGCAGCCAGCCTTCGACCACAATGGGCAGGGACTGCTCGTTGAGCGAGAATACGAGAAGCTTTTGCTTATCCGCGGTCACATGGGATGGGTGTGAGGTGCGCCTGTATGGCCAAGATACGGGCCACGCCGAATCAAGTCAAACGCCGATGGTGCCGCAAGTTGCGGTGCCCCTGCCGCTTACATCGCGGACCGAGAGGCCGGCCGGCTATTGCCGCGACCACGGGAAGGGGACCGTGAGGCCCACGCGATAGTCGCCGTCGGCCCCACCGCTCACCTGGAGCCGGTAGGTTGCGAACGCGTCCACCGCGCTCAGGACGTGGTTGGCCAAGATGATCCCCAGGTCCGATGTGGCCCGACGCACCGCGTCGTTGGCCTTGTTGATGGTCCAGCGGTACAGGTCCTGTTCCAACTGGGCATTGCGCCACGACCACCGGTATGCCGGTTGCACGGCACGTCGCTCGTAGAACTGCACCGCCTGCTGGTACTGCGGGGAATTCACGGGCGGAGGCGCCGACGGATTGGGCCAGAAGTTCTGTCGCGCCAGGAGCCACATCGCTCCGTTATACGTCGACTCGTCCGTTTCCGGCTGCACGTTGGTCGAGGACCCGGACAGACTGTACACCCCGCTTTCGAGGAAATGCTCCATCTGCTCGTAGTAGGGCCACGTCCCCACCGGCGGATCGCTCGTGAACGGTGAGCGCGCCACCTGCGCGGCGAGGTCGCGGTACGCGCTGCGCTGCTGGCGCCAGTCCCGCTCGTCCTTGAAGTACTGCAGCCAGACGAACCCTTCGACAGCCAGATACACCAGCGCTCGTTGCTGGTGGAGCACCGCCTGGCCGACTCCCGGGACAAGACCCGACGCGATCGGCGCCGTCCAGGGAGGGATCTCGATGCCGAATGCCCCGGGCGCGGGAACCGCCGCCGGCCACACGGCCAGCCGCGGCGTCGGCAGCACCGCGGGCCGCAGCGGGGGCGTCATCCGCTGCGACGTAGCCGGCGGCGCCGCCACCGCCAACGCGAGCCCCGCCACCAGCAGCCGCCGCATCAGAAGAGCACGCGGAGCGAGAAATACGTGGGCGGCTGCCCCGTGTTGGCCACGTTGTCACTCAACATCCGCGCAATATCCAACACCAACCGCCCCGTGGACGCCCCCACGCCGATCGTGGGCCCCGACCCTCCGGGGCCTTCGTACACGTAGCCTGCCCGCACGTGGACCTTCTGCTGCCACCCCAGATCGGCTCCCAGCCGCAGTCCAGGCCCCGACGCCGGTATCGAGTTCACGACGCCGGCCCCGATCCGCAATTCGGCGTCCGGACCCAGTGAGGCGATGTGCGGCACGTACGTGACTCCGATGTCGAGTCGCGTCGGAAGGGGGTCTGCTTGGGGAGCGTCGTTGACTTGCAGCCGGGGCCCGACGTTGCGCAGGGCCACGCCAAGGTAGAGCGACGAATCGCTCAGCAGCCGGAACTGCGCCCCGAAATCGAGGGCCGTCGTCGAGGTCCCCTGCGTCGGAAGGCCGGCACAGCCCCCGCTGCAGTTGATGCCGCGCTCGTAGAACTTGTAGTTGAGCCCCACCGACGCATGCGATCCGACGTTTCCGGCGAACGTGGCGGCAAAGATGGTCGCGCGCGGGGTGAATGTGCCGTAGGTCCCCGTGGCGTCGGTCACGTCCTGCGTGCCGTAGCTGTACAGGTCGGCCGAGAGCGCCACCACCCCCACGGGCGCCACGGGAAGGACGAACGTGATGGCGTCCCCCGTGACGGCGAAGGTCTGGCTGTGGTGGATGGCAAGCTCACGCGATGGCTCGCGCGCCATGGCCGCCGGATTCCACCACACGCTCTCGCTGCCGAGATAGTCCGCCACCACCGCTTGTCCGAGTCCAACCGCACGGGCGCCCACCGGCAGGACGAGTTCGAGCCCGCCAGCGGTCGCGACCCCACCCTGCGCGCACAACGGGGCGGCGCCCAGGCTCGTGCCGAGCGCGACCGCCAACGTCCCCAGGAAGCGGGCCCGACGGTGGCTAGTAAGGAATCGCCTCATCGATCAGCATGATCGGGATGTCGTCGCGGACGGGGTACTTGAGCCGGCAGGCCGCGCACACCAGTTCCTGGTCTTCCGGCCGGTATTCCAGCGCGCTCTTGCACTTGGGGCACACCAGGATCTGCAGCAGCTGCGGCGAGAGGCTCATAGCAGCGATTCCTTGGAAAGGCGATAGCCGAAGCGGCGGAGCGCCACGGCGTTCTTGCGCCAGTTGGGGAGCACCTTCACCCACAGGTCCAGATACACCCGCTGCCCGACGAGCGATTCGATCTTAGCGCGCGCCGCCTGGCCGATCTGCCGGACGCGGGCGCCCTTGGCGCCGATCAGGATTCGCTTTTGGCTCTCCCGCTCGACATACAGGACCGCTCGAATGTACACCGGGACCTGCCCCTCACGAAACTCCTCGATGTCGCACGCCACGCTGTATGGCAGTTCCTCCTCGAGCTGTTCGAGCGCTGTTTCGCGAATCAGTTCGGCGGTGAAGAAGCGCACCGTCTGCGTGCTCAGTTCGTCCTCGGGGTAGAGGAAGGGCGATTCGGGCAGGCGCGCGCGGCACGCGGCGAGGAGGGCATCGACACCGTCGCCCGTGGCCGCGGAAATGGGGAATACCTCTGGCCACTGGACGGTGAGGGCGGCGCGTTCGTCGGGCGACAGGCGGTCGATCTTGTTGAAGGCGGTGAGCACGGGGGCGCGTGGGGGGCGGGTCAACTCCGCCGCCTCGGCGAGCGGAGTCGGTTCGCCGGCCGTGATGTCGACGAGGTAGACGATCACATCGGCATCGTCGAGGGCCTTGAGGGCGGTGGCGCGCATGGCGCGCTGCAGGAGGTAGCGCGGATTGAGGAGCCCCGGCGTATCGAGCACCACCATTTGGGTATCGTCGGTGGTGTGGATGCCCACGATGCGGTCGCGGGTGGACTGGGGTTTGGAGCTGACGATGCTGAGCTTCTGGCCCACGATCCGGTTGAGGAGCGTGGACTTCCCGGCGTTGGGTTTTCCGGCGACGGTGACGATGCCAGCGCGGGGCATGGGAGCGGGTGCGGGGGCGAAGCTGGGGAACCGAGAGAGGACGACCGGCGTGGGGTACCGGGTCACGGGCAGAACGCACGACGCCCCGGCCGTAGAATCACGACCGGGGCGAAGTGAAGGGGTGCCGGCGACGGCCTACTCTCCCGCGCCCTCTCGGGCGGAGTACCATCGGCGCTGTAGGGCTTAACGGCCGTGTTCGGAATGGGAACGGGTGTGGCCCCTACGCTCTGGTCGCCAGCAAATATGGTGACTTCGGAGGCATGGTAGATCGTGGATTGAATCCATAAAAATCGCTAGTGGCTTTGCTTGCAGTTGGCTACTTGGGAGTAGTCAAGCCGCACGGGCGATTAGGACCGCTGCGCTCGGAGCGTGTTGCCACGCTTCCACGGGCGGCCTATCGACGGGGTGGTCTACCCCGGCCCTTCAGGGGGCTCATGGCCCCGGGAGAGTTCATCTTGGGAGGTGCTTCCCACTTAGATGCATTCAGCGGTTATCACGACCGACCATCGCTACCCGGC